>NZ_JBYSXE010000100.1:0-3464 GCF_058781925.1 Sphingobium sp. FW306-1B-F04DB
GCCCTCGAAAAACATTGGACTTCGAGACCCCCGCCGATAGGCTCAAGAAGGTGTTGCAATGACCGGTTGAATCCACCGGGACTTTGCGACATTTGCCGTATGGACCGGCGCGACCGCGCACGAACTTGTGCTGTTCGCTGCCGTGCTGTTCCTCATCGGCGGAATAGACGATCTCCTGATCGATCTGATCTGGGTCGCCAACACGTTATGGCGACGCCTGATCGTCTATCGCCGGCGCCCGCGCGCCGACCTTGCCACGCTGCCGCCGCCGCGCGATCCGGGCTGGCTCGCGGTGTTCATTCCCGCATGGCGGGAGGACGCGGTGATCGCGCAGATGCTCGCGACCGCACTCGCGCGCTTCGATCATCCCGCCTATCGCCTCTATGTCGGCGTCTATCCCAACGATCCCGCGACGATCGGTGCGGTCGCCTCGGTCGCCGCGCGCGACCCGCGCGTCCGCCTCGTCGTGAATGCGCGCCCCGGCCCGACCACCAAGGCCGACTGCCTCAACGCACTCTGGCGCGCGCTGGGCCGTGACGAGATCGCGAGCGGCAAGCGGGCGAAAGCGATCGTACTTCATGACGCCGAAGACGTCGTCCATTCGGGCGAGCTCAGGATCTTCGACACGCTCATCGAGCGCTTCGACCTCGTCCAGCTGCCCGTGCTGCCGCTGGTCGACAAAGGTTCGCGCTGGATCTCGGGCCATTATTGCGACGAGTTCGCCGAGGCGCACGGCAAGAGCGTCGTTGCGCGCGAGGTGCTCGGCGCCGCGGTGCCCTCGGCGGGCGTCGGTTGCGCCTTTGCGCGCGACGCCCTCGAGCGGATCGCGCAGGCCAAAGGCGGCCTGCCCTTCGACAGCGACAGCCTGACCGAGGATTACGAGCTCGGGCTGCGCATCGCCGAGCAGGGTGGTGAAGGCATCTTCGTCCGCCTGCCCGCGGCGCGCGGTGGCAAGCCCGTCGCGGTGCGCGCGCATTTCCCCGCGCGCCTGCGCGATGCGGTCCACCAGAAGTCGCGCTGGATGACGGGCATCGCGCTCGCGGGCTGGGATCGGCTTGGCTGGCGTGGCGGTCCCGCCGAATTCTGGATGCGGCTGCGCGACCGGCGCGCGCTGATCGCGGTGATCGCGCTTGCCGCGGCCTATGCCGGGCTGCTGCTGACCGTCACCGCCTTCATGCTGCAGGGACTCGCGGGAATACCCGGCGCAGCACCGACGCCGCTGATGACACTGCTGCTAACGGTCAACGCCGCGCTACTCGTCTGGCGCCTCGCGATGCGCGCCTTTTTCGTCACCCGCGCCTATGGCGTGCGCGAAGGGCTTCGTTCTGTCCCCCGCGTATTCGTCGCCAATATCGTCGAAATGATGGCGGCGCGTGCAGCGATCATGCGCTACTGGAAGATGCGCCACGGCGGCGCGATCGAATGGGGCAAGACCACGCATGTCTTTCCCGAACTGACGCCCGCCGAATGATCGAGTCGCGCCCCCTGCGCTTCGTCGTCGCGGTCCTCGCGCTCTGGGCGGGATTGCGGGCGCTGCTGCTTTGGCCCGATGGCCGATATGGTGGCGCGCCCATGACCATGCTTCCGGGCTTCGGGCAGCAACGGATGGCATCGGGTGCGCCCGCCCGTTCGGTGACGATCGTGCTCGATCCGCCCATCCGCCTGGCAGCTGCAGCCGAGGCCGACGCTGATTCCCCCGAGATGCCCGGGGTTCTGCCCGCCGCACTGGAATCGGTCGCGGCTTCCCCGCCCGATCGCGACGCGCTGCTGGTGCAGGCGCGGGGTGGATCGCCGTTGCTGGCGATGCTGTCGCTTGCGGGCATGCATTCGGGGCTGAGCGCATTGTCGGCGGCGCCCGACCCGCGCGCGCCCATGCCACCAAAGCCCGGCCGGCTTTCGGGCTATGGCTGGATTTTCGTGCGCGACGGCATGGGCCTGCCCGGCCTCGCCGATGGTGGCCAGCTCGGCGGGAGCCAGGCCGGCATGCGCCTCGATTACGCGATCGCGCGCGATTTGGCGCTGACCGGCCGCATATCCGCGCCGCTTGAGACGCGGCTGGGCCGCGAGGCGGCGATCGGGCTGAGCTGGCGCCCCAGCCACGCGGTGCCCGTGACGCTCACGGTCGAGCGCCGCATCGCGCTGGACAAGGGCGCACGCAACGCCTTCGCGGTCATGGCTGCGGGGGGCGTCGGACCCATCGCCCTGCCCGCAGGGTTCAGGCTCGAAGCCTATGGGCAGGCGGGCATGGTCGGCCTCCAGCGCCGCGACGGTTTCGTCGACGGTGCGGCCAGCGCGACGCGCACGGTGCTGCAGACCGACAACGCCAGCCTGTCGATCGGCGGAGGAATCTGGGGGGCCGCGCAGCCGGGCGTATCGCGCCTCGACATCGGTCCGCGCATGCGGGTGAAGTTCGACGGCACCGCTGCCAATATCGGCGCGTCGCTCGACTGGCGCCAGCGCATCGCGGGCGATGCCGCGCCCCAATCGGGCCTCGCGGTCACGCTCGACGGCAGTTTCTGAAATTCGCCTTTTCGGCGCGCGGTTCACGGGCTACCCCTGACGGCGCAATGGACCTCTATCTGCCGATCGCCAACATCTCGGTGAACGCGCTCGTGATCATCGGGCTCGGCGGGCTCGTCGGCCTTTTGTCGGGCATGTTCGGCGTGGGCGGCGGATTCCTCACCACGCCACTGCTGATCTTCTACGGCATTCCACCCACGGTCGCGGCCGCCTCGGCGGCGACGCAGGTGACGGGCGCGAGCGTCTCGGGGGTCTTCGCGCACGTCCGGCGCGAGGGCGTCGATTTCCGCATGGGGGGCGTACTCGTGGTCGGCGGGATCATGGGATCATTCGCGGGCGCCGGCATTTTCCGTCTGCTCCAGGAGTCGGGCCAGATCGATACGGTGATCGCGATCCTCTATGTCGTATTGCTCGGCACGATCGGCGCGATGATGGCCAAGGAAGCGTGGACCAGCATCGCCGCGATGCGCTTGGGCATGGCGGTCACGGTGCGCAAGCGCCGGCACCATCCGCTCGTCGCCTCACTCCCGCTGCGCTGGCGCTTCTATCGCTCGGGGCTCTATATCTCGCCGCTCGCGCCCCTGATCCTCGGCTTCCTGACGGGCATATTGACTGTCATCCTCGGCGTCGGCGGCGGCTTCATCATGGTGCCTGCGATGCTCTACCTGCTCGGCATGACGACGCAGGTGGTGGTGGGCACCTCGCTCTTCCAGATTCTCTTCGTGACCATGGCGGCGACGATGGTCCACGCCACCACCACCAAGGCCGTCGATATCGTGCTTGCGGGCCTGCTGCTCGTCGGCAGCGTGACCGGCGCGCAATATGGCGCGCGCTTCGCGCAGAAGATGAAGCCCGAATATCTGCGGCTGCTGCTCGCCGGCATGGTGCTGCTCGTCGCGATCCGCATGGCGCTGGGGCTCGGCTGGCGCCCCGACGAGATCTAC
>NZ_JBYSXE010000101.1:0-3290 GCF_058781925.1 Sphingobium sp. FW306-1B-F04DB
CCCCAACCCCTCCCCTGAAGGGGAGGGGCTCAATGGCCCGAGCGTGTTCCGGAAGGTGATGACGTCATGACGCCGGATCTCGTCGACCGCGCCGGTGGGCAGGTCGCCGAGCTCGAAGGGGCCGTAGCTGGTGCGGATCAGGCGCGAGACCTGGAGCCCCAGATGTTCGAGCACACGGCGGACCTCGCGGTTCTTGCCTTCGGTCAGCTTCATCTCGATCCAGGTGTTGGCGCCGGTACGGCGTTCGAGATTGGCGTCGATCGAGCCGTAGCGGATGCCGTCGATCTCGATGCCCTCGATCAGGTCTTCGAGCTGCGCCTGAGTCACGTCACCATAGGCGCGCGCGCGATAGGTGCGCACCACGCCCGTCCTGGGCAGTTCGAGCTGGCGCTTGAGTTCGCCGTCATTGGTGAGCAGCAACAGCCCCTCGGTGTTGAGGTCGAGCCGGCCCACCGGCATCAGCCGCGGCAGATCCTTGGGCAGGCGATCATAGATGGTCGGGCGGCCCTTGGGATCGCGCTCGGTGGTGAGCACGCCCGAGGGCTTGTGGAAGCGGAAGAGCTTGGCGGGCGGCGCCTGCTTGACGGGCTTGCCGTCGACGGTGACGCCGTGGAGCGAGGTCAGGATCGTCGCGGGGGTGTCAAGCACGGCGCCATTCAAGGCGATGCGGCCCTCGGCGATCATGCGCTCGATCTCGCGGCGCGAGGCGATGCCCGCGCGCGCCAGCAGCTTTGCGATGCGCTGGCCCTCAGGCCGATCTTCGCTGTGCTTTTTCGGTGGCGGGGCCAAGTTTCGTCTCCAGTCGTGAAAATAAACCCGTGCGCGTGCCGCTGCGAGCCATTATGCGCTCTGCCCAGGCGCAGGAGAGGAAGCGCATAGATGCTGTTTGGCAGGAAGCAAAGGCTGATCAACCGGCTGCTCATCGTCGAGGATGAGCCGCTGGTGGCGTTCGACAATGAGCATGTACTGACCGAGGCGGGCTATCACGTCGTCGGGACGGTCGATCGCTATCGCGATGCGCTGGCGGTGCTCGATGCCGGCGAGGTCGACCTGATCCTGAGCGACGTGCGGCTGACGGGCGATCGCAACGGCACCGATCTGGCGCGCGAGGCGCTGCGCCGCAAGGTGAAGCTGCTGTTCGTCACCGCGAGCTGCCCGATCGACGCGCCCGATATCTCGATCGGCTGCCTTGCCAAGCCCTTTGCGCACAAGGAACTGCTCGCGGCACTGGAGGCGGTGAACGCATGCCTGGGCGGCGCCCGCCCGAAAAAGCTGCCGCGAGGACTGACGCTGTACGGGGTTTGAACAGTTCGACTGTGGAGGATGCGCCGTGGTGAAGCCGATCATCAATCTCGACGCGGTGGAGTTCGACGATGTGGAGGAGAATGGCCGCTACACGTCGAGCCGGGCCACGATCAGCGACCTGATCGGCGCGCGCGATCTTGGCTATAACCTGACCGTGCTTCCGCCCGGAAAGGTGCAATGCCCATTCCACGCGCATCATGGCGAGGAAGAGATGTTCTTCATCCTCGAGGGCGAAGGCGAGCTTCGCTTCGGCGACCGGCGCTATCCGATCCGCCAGCATGACGTGATCGCCTGTCCGCCGGGCGGGCCGGAGGTGGCGCACCAGATCATCAACACCGGCACGACGACGATGCGCTATCTGGCGATTTCGACGCTGGTCGAGGTCGAGGCGTGCGAATATCCGGATTCGGGGAAGGTGTCGGTCGTGGCGGGCAAGCGCGGCGATCGGGGACTTCGCAAGATGTTTCGCGCGGAGGCGGACGTGGATTACTACGACCGCGAAGAAGGCTGAGCGCTCTCGACCCAATTGCCGGCGCCAATTCCTCCCCGGTACGGGGAGGTGGCAGCCCGCAGGGCTGACGGAGGGGCTGCGCTGGAGCGACGGCGTCGTACCAGCCCCTCCACCATGCTTCGCATGGTCCCCCTCCCCGTACCGGGGAGGAATTGAAACGTCCGCTTTCGCCCTAGCCGAGTCGACGAACCCGGGCCTAATTCGCCGCCAGCCGCGCCTCTACCGTGTCGTGGAAGTGGCGGATGCCGGTCTCAAGCGTGCCCAGGGTCAGCCGGTCGATCGCGCCCGATTGCAGGCCGTTCTGGCCGAGCGCAGCGGCGCGGTAGTCCTCGCCGGCAAAGACGCCTTCGTCGAGCAGCTTCCAGCTGCGCTGCCAATGATCGAGCGCCTTTTCGGTCCTGGGCGGCTCGGGGATCAGCATGAAATCCTCGACGAGCACGCGGTCGACCGCCTGCGGCATCAGCACCATGATGTTCACATAATCCGGGCTGAGGATCATGATCGTTGCGGGGAAGAGCTGATAGGCAAAGGTGATCGAGGCGCGCAGCGCCCTCCAGTCGTTGAGGTCGAGCGCGGCGACCGCGGATTCGCGGCCGACCGCCGAGCGCTGGTGCGGTCCGATCGTGTCGCCGCTGGTGACCCCGTCCTGGAAGAAGGGGCCGATCGTGTCGGCGTGAAGCCGCAGGACGTGGTAGCTTTCGAGGAAGGCATCCATGATGAGCTTCCAGTTGGCCGCAACATCATGCGTCCGCCGCGCGAACATATGCTGCTGACCGAGCGCAAAGGCTTCGAAATCGTGCGTCAGCGCCTCGGCCTCGGCAAAGCTTGCGCCTTCGTCGAAGCTGAACCAGATGAGCCCGCCCGCCTCGAAGGTCGGCAGGCGCCTGAGGCCATATTCGCTCTTGTCGAACCCCGGAAAACTGTCAGGGCGGGGCAGGCCGACCAGGCTGCCGTCGAGCTTATAGGTCCAGGCATGATAGGGGCAGACGAGACGCGAGGCGCAGACGGTGTCGGTGCCCTCGATCAGCCGCGTGCCACGGTGCCGGCAGACATTGAGGAAGACGTGCGCCACGCCCTTGCCGTCGCGCGCGATGAGCAGCGGCTTGCCGAAGCCGTCATGCGGCACCGCCATATTGGGCTCGGGAAGCAGCGCCGAGGGCGCGATCACCTGCGGTGCGCGGTGAAAGATGCGTTGCTGCTCCTGCTGGAAGCGTTCGGGGCAGGTATAGGCGGAGGCCTCGACATAGGTGATTGCATCGCTCTTGCGCGTGCAACCATGCGCGATGGCATCTGCCAGCGCGAGCTGGCCCGGGGTGGGGGTGATGGCGTTCATGGCGCCGGCTATCCTCTCGCTCGATCGGGCGGCCGTCTGGTGCGGTCGCTTTGCCAATTCTGCCTCTAGTCATCTGAATCTGAAGTTCGGCTCATTGTTTTTTGGCAGAAGCGTTTGACGGAGGCGAGGATTTCGTCTGCG
>NZ_JBYSXE010000102.1:0-3211 GCF_058781925.1 Sphingobium sp. FW306-1B-F04DB
GCCGCGCGTGGCTGTCAGGGACGAGGCACCCGCACGTGCCGATCGTCGGCCACGGCAGAGGTTAACAGCGTGCCTGCCAGTTATCCGGCTGCCATCGGCCAAAGTTTGGCACCGGCTTCGGCATTCGCCGACAAAGCCGCCCTTCCGGCCTCGATTTCGGCTGCCTGATAGCTGCCCTTCGTTCACATTGAGAACGATGGCGGGTTTGGGGGCGCGTCCAGGGGCGGAAGAGCGTCGGCGCTGTCGGGGATTCCTGACCGACTGCTTTTAAGTGCCGAGGCTGGGAAAGCTGACGTCTGACACGGATGTGGCGGTAACGTTGGCGGGCACGATAGCGAAGTCGGCGTCGATGAATTAGAGCACCGATGCTGGCGAGGCTACGCTTCCCTGCCCGACTTCGAAATCAGGTTTAGGTTCGACCCAAGTATTAGGAGTTCGCATGCCGACTCTATTTTGCGCTCATTGTGGCACACCATTGACGACAGACTGTGTATGGGGATTAGCTGATCAGCGGGATGTAACGGTGTCCGACCAGCAGTCACCGGTTCCCGAAGGTATTCTAGTTCGAATTGGAGAGGAAAGGGTGCCGATCCATCAGGCCGGTGGGCAGATTGGCACGCATTTATATTCGCCCGATGGAGCAATTGCGGCTCACCCCGACAGCGTGCTGAGGAGCGCAATCGTATCGTGTGGCGTAGATCAGGGGTGCTGTGGCTCGGACGGCTCTGATGGGCCAAACCGTGCCTGCGTCTGCGGTCACGTCGTTGCAACAGAATGGAGTGACTGCTGGACATGGGCAGAGGTCCGTTTCTTGCCAGACGCAGTCGATATTTCAAATTAGGTCGGCATTCGCGTCGCCCGTCAATCGCGCTCAATGGCGTCCCCGGCCATTTGAACAGTCCTGGAAGCCGCCATCTGTTCATCTACACCAGCAGCCCGCATTGCCTCAATCGCAAGACCTTTAGCGACAGGAACCCCTGGCACGCGCCATGTCAGACCGTCGGCACGGTACCGCCATCGATCACATATTCGGCGCCGGTAATGGTGCCGGCTCGGTCGGAGGCGAGGAAGGCGATCAGGCTGGCGACCTCCTCCGGCTTCGAAGCGCGGCCGATCGGGATTCCGCCGAGAGAATCCATGATCATTTGCTTGCCCTGTTCGATACCCACGCCGCTCTCCGCCGCCAGCCGTGTCGCAAGACCCACTGAAGCCTCGGTTTCGATCCAACCGGGTGACACGCGCACGACGCGCACCCCCTTTGGCGAGACCTCCTTCGAGAGGCTCTTGCTGTAGGTCGACAGCGCCGCCTTCGCAGCCGCGTATGCAGTGGTCGCCTCCGGCAGGGGCAGCTGACGCTGGATGGAGCCTACGTGGATCACCACCCCCTGGCCGCGCGCCACCATTTCCGGAACGAGTTCCCGGTCGAGGCGCACCGCGGGCATGAGGTTCAGATCCAGTTCCCTGCGCCATTCTGAATCGCCGAGCGCCGCGAAGCCTCCAGCTGGTGATGACGAGCCGCCCAGCATATGGACGACGATGTCGACGCCCCCGAGTCGCTCACGCATGGCGCCAGCCAGTCGCACGCAATCTTCTGGCCGCGTGAGATCCGCTGCGACGAACTGCGATGCATCCAGAGTGTCGGGTTTCGTCCGGGCGGTCGTCAGGACGCGGGCGCCCAGTTCCTGGAACAAGGCAACCGTGGCAGCGCCGGCGCCGCGGGTGCCTGAGGTGATCAGTGCTCGCTTACCCTCGAGGTTGATGAAGGGGCTCATGGGATGATCTCCAGCTCGCCGATCTTGTCGCCATCGAGGATGAAGAAGTAACGCAGGTCGGTCGGGCTGCCGGGGAAATCGCCGACGAGATGGCTGGTCACGACCGTTCGGCCGCCTTCGCTTGCGATCGAAAACGGCTCGACCGTGTACGTGTATTTCGCCGAGGACTCGTCTTTCCACCCACGGATCGCATCGCGTCCGGCGTAGGTGCGGCCCTCGTCTTTGACGACGGCCGCCTGGGTGAAGCACGTGGCAATGGCCTCGGCACTCAGTCCGGTGTCAGCCGCGAAATAATCCGCGATTGCCGTGGGTAGTTCGATCGCCATTGGTGATCTCCTTTGATGAAATGGCCCGGTCGCTTTTTCGAGCCAAGCCAATCTAGCTATGGACAACCTCGGCGATAATCGGGACAAAGATGGATGAGGTGTTTCGATTTGAGGGATAATGTCTAGGCAGGGTTTGGTCGAACTGGATGCGGTTCTCGCGATCGCACGGAGGGGTTCGTTTCGTGCCGCAGCGCTCGAACTCGAGATGTCGACGACCGCGCTCAGCAACGCAGTCGGTAAGCTGGAGCGCAAGCTCGGCGTGCGTCTGTTCAATCGCACCACCCGCAGCGTTTCGCTTACCGATGCCGGGCGCAACTTCGTGGGGAAGGTCGGGCCCGCGTTGCAGGACATCCATGATGCCATGAACGCTGCGCGATCGCAGCAGGAAACGCCGTCAGGGACACTGCGCATCAATGCCTTTGCGACGGCGGCGCGCGAAATCCTCTCGCCGCTGATACTGAGGTTCCTGAGGCTCTATCCGCAGGTGCATATAGACCTGGTCACCGAAGGGCGGCTCGTCGATGTCGTGGCCGAAGGGTTCGACTTCGGCGTTCGGACGCGGGATCTGATACCGAGCGACATGATAGCCGTGCCGCTGGGGCCAGGCCGGCGCCATATAGTGGTCGGCTCGCCGACCTATTTTCAGAAGCAAGGCAAGCCGCTGGTCCCCCCAGACCTGCTAAGTCACGCCTGTCTGCGAATACGGCTTCCCAACGGCGCCCCCTATCGTTGGCAGTTCGAAAAGGGTGGCCAATCCGTGCAGATCGACGTCACTGGCCCCATCACCCTCGACGAAGCGAGCCTGTCGCGGATCGCCGTGCTGGAGGCGGTGGGCATCGGCTATGTGATGGAGTCCGACGTGCGGGCCGATCTCGATGCGGGGCGGCTGGAGGCGGTGCTCGAAGACTGGACACCGCCGCTCGCGCCCTTGGCGCTCTATTACCCAGGGCGGCGGCATCCCTCCGCCGCATTCAAGGCGTTCATCACCCTTGCCCGCGAATTCTCGAAGCACTCTGACAGTAGGGCATGACTGCTGTCGCCGACATGCACGAACCCGCTTCGCGGGAGGTTCGCGGGGGCGTGAGATAGCGTGGTAATCATAGGCTTTGGGCG
>NZ_JBYSXE010000103.1:0-3167 GCF_058781925.1 Sphingobium sp. FW306-1B-F04DB
TAGCGCAGAGAACGCGGATCGCGGGTTCCTGCATGTAAGGATTTCGTACGCTTATGCGCCCGAAATCCTTCGCCATCCCGGACATCGCTTCGCCTCGCGGCTTCCCCAAAACCCGCCCTCCGTTCAGGTCGGCCGTAGCGGCATGGGTTGGGCCGATTTCACCCTGCAACTTTAGTTCTAGAACCTCTAAAGCGGTCAACACGCGAGAAACCGCTGCCGTTTGGAGCAATGGCGGACCCGTTCAATTCGCTGTCTCAGCCATCCACGACGGAATGTCCCGTTGGACATGAAGCACGCGCCACACGTCGATATGGTCGGTACGGTCGAGATAGAAGGCAAGATAGGGAAAGCGGGCCAGTTTGCGGCTTCGTAATCCCGGCAATTCCAGTTCGTGGGCATACCTCGGTGAGCCGGTTGCGGGCCGGGCAGATATCGCGCGATACGACTCGCTGAGCGCGTCGACGAAGCGGAGGGTTACATCCGCCCCCGCTTCTTCCGCGTAATAGTCTATGGCTTCATCGACATCCCGACGTGCCAGCGCACGCGGGATCACGGGTTTAGCGGTCACCTCGCGGCGCGATTGCGCACACGATCACGCAAGCTTTCGAAATAGACGTCGTCCACAGGTTCCGTTGGCGCAGACGCCGCTCCGTCCAGCAAAAGCGCCCGTAGAGTCTGGCGATCCTGATCCTTTCGGATCAGTTCCCGAACATACTCGCTGCTGGTGCCAAAGCCCCTGCCCGTTACCTGTTGATCGACGAACGATTTGAGTGTTTCAGGCAGTGAGATATTCATTGTGCTCATGTCGTTCCAGATAGGCGATTTGGCAAAAATTGGCAAGATCGGCTGCCATGTTAAATCCATAGGACACAAAATGTGCCCTGAGCCACCGTCTAGCCAAAATTCTCGAAATCTGCACAACCACGTTAATTCAGTAGCTTGATAGCACTAACGAAGCCCATTTATGGGCAGCATTTATGCGTACCGTGACTTACCGTGCCCTTGCCCGGCTCGCCGATTTCCTGCCGACTTTTCCGCACGGTGCGCCGGACGCGCAAGTTGAGCGCGTGGCCATCATTGTAGGTCAGTTTCGAAAGCCGCAGCTTCCGCCGACAAATCTGCCGAGCAGAGCGCCCAATCCGATGCCCCAAAGCCGACGTCTGTTCATGAAACCTGTGAAGGCGGCCCCATGCTAGCGTGAACGAGCGCAAGAAGGATCAAGGCCGGCTTTTTTGTCCAATCGCTGGCCCATGAGCGTTGATGACCGGGAAAGGCGGAAGTCGATCGCGCCGCGGCTAGCGACGCACCCGTGCCCGCGTCTCCAGCTCGGCGATACGGCGCTCGAGATAGGCCCGATCGTCGCTCGTCGGGGACGCCCGGCCATAGGCCGCCTCGAGCCGGGTCAGGTCGCCGAGTTCGACACGCACCTGTGCCTGTGCGGCAGATGTCAGCCCGCTGGTCCCGAGTGCACGCTCCACGTTGGTAAGCCGGGTCCGATTGTCGATCACCGTCGAGCCGCCGCCATAGGTGGTATCGCCGACCCGCGCGTCGAGAGCGTCGAGGCGCGCATCGAGATCGTCACGTTCGCGAGTGCTGATCCCGTCGCGCGCATAGCTGGCTTCCGTCTGGACGAGGGTGGCATAATCGTTCTTGAGCCGGGTGGCCTCCGACCGGCTGATGGCTCGCGCGGACATCCGCGCATTGACGCGGCTCTCGAAATCGCTGCGCCCATCGGCGACTACGAGCTGGGTGGAACCGCCGGAATCCGCATAGCCGCCTTCGCTGAGCGCCTGTGTCAACGCGCCGTAGCGGTCGCCCAATTCAGTGCGCTCTGCCGTCGTGAAGCGGTTGTCGGCGCCATATCGAGTTTCCAATTGCACCAGTTCATCATATTCAGATTTCATGCGGTTTCCGTTGGCGGAGGTGAGCGCGCCAGAGCGAACATCTGAGTCGATGCGGGCATGGAACTGGCTGCGCTGCGTCGCAAGCGGCTTGCGGCCGAGTGCCCATTGCTGCTCGATCGAGGCGGAGCCACCGACCCGGTCGCCAAAGAGCGTTCCGAGAATGGCGCTCACCCGGTCTTCCTGACTCTTTTGCGACTGCTGACTCACGTCGCTTTGCGCGACCGCTGCCAGCGGGAGGATTAGGAGGGCGCCGGCTGCTGTTGCGGTGAGGGATCTCTTCGTATTCATATCACTCTTCCCTTCGTAACCCTGCCATAAAAACTCACGAGATCCGGGAGTGGTTGCACTGACCAACAGGATCGGATCAGCTGAGGTAGGAGACTGCTTGGGCAGCCGCGCAAGAAGCGCGGCATTAGCCGCAACCATCTTGGCGGCCTCGGTTCCCTTCCGGGGACGATGATAGAGACGCTGAAAGTCCATCGAGCCCATCGCCCGGCCGACCCAATAGCAGGCCGCAACCGCCGTTGTCGTCCAGGCGACATCGTTCAGCCCCGGGAAGATTTGCGCCGAGGCGCGGTGCGCGTCTGCGCCGGATACGATACCGATAGCCCGCGCGCCCGCCGAGGATGGTGTCGGACCGAGTTGCAGCGCCATGGTTGCGTTCTAGTGTTGCGCTGACCGGTTGAACCCACCCCAAGCGCGTTTGACGGACATCGCATCAATAGCGGCGTCGATGAGCTGTTACGATCCAGTTTTTCTGTTGAAGGCGTTGGTTAGGCTTCCCGCTGCAGCGCTCACCATCCATCACGCCCGCCGCCGCAACGAGAAGTACGCAATCGATTTTTTAGATTCACGCCCAATTTCGCTCGGGCGGAACCTTTGCTGACAGAAAGTTAGCAACAGCCCAAGGGCTGGCACCGTTGGCCGACCTGCCAAACCAGGTGTTTAGGGCGCGGACTCATTACGCGAGGCACCAGATGCGAGTGCAGACGAGTTTGACGGCGGCGAGGTAGTTTTCTGGGCACCGGTCGTAGCGGGTGGCGATGCCACGAAACTGCTTGATCCGATTGAAGAAGCGTTCGACGAGGTTGCGCTGGCGATAGAGCCAGGGCGAGAATCCGAAGCGTTGCTTGCGATTTGAGCGGTTGGGAATGTTGGCCCAGACATTCCTGCCGGTAGCCTGCTCGCGGATGGCGTTGCTGTCATAGCCTTTGTCGCCAAGGAGCGTGGCGCCCTCGGGAATGGCATGGATCAGCGCTTCGG
>NZ_JBYSXE010000104.1:0-2962 GCF_058781925.1 Sphingobium sp. FW306-1B-F04DB
CCATGAGCAGGCCCGCCATGCCCCCGGCATGGCTGCGGATGCCCGGGGGGCATCCGCACCTGCTCATCCTCCCCTGAGGGGAAGGGGCGAAGAGCTCGGTGCCTGTGTCGCGCTCGCCTTTCCCGACCGCCTGTCAAAACGCCGCGATGCCGATGGCGCCAACTGGATCTCGGTCGGCGGGCGCGGTTTCCGGCTCGATCCCGCATCGCCGCTCGCGCGCGCCGAATGGCTCGCGGTCGCCGAGATCCAGGGTGCCGCCTCGGGCGCCCGCATCCTTTCCGCCGCACCCGTCGACTTCGCCACCGTCGAGGCGCTGTTCGGCGACCGCATCGAGAGCGGCGCGCATATGACCTTCGATCCCGCCACCGGCGGGGTGAAGGCGATGCACGGCCGCTGGCTCGGCGCGGTCCAGCTTGCCAAAGGGCAGGATGCCAGGGCGGACCCCGCCGCAATCGCCGCCGCGCTCGTCGAGGGCGTTCGCAGCCACGGGCTCGACCTGCTGCCGTGGAGCGACAACGCCCGCGCGCTGCGGCTGCGTGCGCAATTCGCGCGCGCGCATGACGCGGCCTTGCCCGACCTGTCCGACGCCGCGCTGCTCGCCACGCTCGACGACTGGCTGCCCCCGATCGTTGCGGGCAGGCGCCGCCTGTCGGACCTCGACGGCTCGGCGCTTGCCGGTGTGCTCGATGCGCTGCTGGGATGGGATGGGCGCAAGCGCGTCGACACGCTTGCCCCCGCGGATTTCACGACGCCTGCGGGCAGTACGCATGCGATCGACTATGAGGCCGAAGGCGGTCCGACCGTCACCATGCGCGTCCAGGCGCTGTTCGGGCTGTCGACGCATCCCGCGGTCGCCGGCGGGCGCGTGCCGCTGATCCTCAGCCTCACCTCGCCCGCGGGGCGCCCGATCCAGACGACGCGCGACCTGCCGGGCTTCTGGGCGGGAAGCTGGGCCGATGTCGCCAGGGAGATGCGCGGCCGCTACCCCAGGCATCCCTGGCCCGACGATCCCGCCGCCGCCAGCGCGACGCTCCGAACCAAAAAGGCCGACGGGCGGCATCGGTCGTGAAGGCGCACTTGACGAATCCCCTCACATTTCGCACTGGACAGGCACTGAATTCAGGGAAAACGGACATGGCCGCGCGTATCTACCAGACCCCCAAAAATGCGATGCAGTCGGGCCGGGCGCTCACCCATCGCTGGGTGCTGGAATTCGAGCCCGCGGAAGCCAAGCGCCCCGACCCGCTGATGGGCTGGGCGGGATCGGGCGACACGCGCGAGCAGGTGATACTCACCTTCCCCGACGTCGATGCCGCCAAGGCCTATGCCGAGCGCAACGGCCTCGCCTATCACGTCGTCGCCGCGCCCGAGCGCAAATTGAAGCTCCAGGCCTACGCCGACAATTTCCGGTAAGTGGCGGGGGCGAGCAGCCGCCCAGATCCTCCCCGGCACGGGGAGGGGGACCACGCGAAGCGTGGTGGAGGGGCTGGAGCGAAAGCTGTCAATTCAGTGCAACCCCTCCGTCAGCCCTGCGGGCTGAGTGCCGGGTCGATCATGCCCCGCACGATCTTGGATTGCCGGGGGCAATCCAACCCGGCGCTCTCCCCGTACCGGGGAGGATCTCATGGCCACTGCATCGCGAGCCGCCACCCCGGTCCGCCGCCTATCCCCGCAATATATCCCCCGCCAGCAGTAACAGCATCTTGGCGTCGATCCTGAAGCCCTGGTTGCGCTTGGCCGCCACGAACTGCGCGACCTCGCCCAGCGGCACGCGGTGCACGATGATATGTTCGTCCTCGACCCCGCCGCCCTCGCCCACGCGGACCAACTCGGTCGCGCGCACCAGCTCGAAGGTCTCCGAGACCATGCCGGGCGAAGAGGCGAAGCTGCCGATCAGCTCGATCCTGCCCGCGCGATAGCCCGTCTCTTCCTCGAGTTCGCGCGTGGCCGCGATCTCGATCGACTCGCCTTCCTCATCGTCGCCGACAAGCCCCGCGGGGAGCTCGAGACACGGCGCCTTCAGCGGATGGCGATATTGCTCGACCAGCAGCACATGGCCGTCGTCGATCGCGACGATCACCGCCGCGTTGATGTTGCGGGCGCGCGAGACATATTCCCACTTGCCCTCCTGCTTGGCCACGAGAAAGCGGCCATGCCACATGATTTCCACGGGATCTGACATTGTAACTCCGGTAGGTAGGCGGCGTTCGTTACAGCTCGATGAGCCGGTCGGGAAGTTCGTTGGGATCCTCGTGATCCTTCGGGAAATGTCCGGCAAGAATGCTGCCCACCTGCGCCACCGCGGCCGCCATGCCTTCGCCGGGGCGTCCTTCGCGAACCTGATCGATCAGCGCGGCCATCGCATCGCCCCATGCCTCGGGGGCGACCGCGCGGTGCACCGCCTCGTCGGCGACGATCTCGGCCATATGCTCGCCCATCGACAGGTAGATCAGCACCCCCGTCTTCTTCATCGTCCGGCTTTCCGCGCCCACCTTGAAATACTGGATCGCGCGCCGCCGCACGCGCCGTGCCTTGGTCGCACGCGGGGTGAGCGCAAGCCTGAGTGGCGTCCAGGCGAGGATATAGCGCACCGCGAGGAACTTGATCGCGAGCAGCACGAAGAGGACGGGCAGGATCTCGCGTAGCGTGAATTCATGCTCCCAGCCGCTGGCGAGCCAGGTCAGCAGCGCGATGATCCTTTCGGGGAACACCGCGAACAGCGCGAACGCGAGGAACATGACGCCAAGCGCCCAGTGCAGCGCGGCGTCGTGATACGCGTCGGAGACATCGGTCACGATCGTCACGATCTCGCCATCGGTGCCACGCTCGGCCTCGGATACCGCCGCGCTCACCCGCGCATGGTCCGCCTCACTCAGCCGGTTCACCTTTGCCATCACCAATCCCCCGATGCGCCGCCGCCGCACGCGCCGTGCCTTGGTCGCACGCGGGGTGAGCGCAAGCC
>NZ_JBYSXE010000105.1:0-2576 GCF_058781925.1 Sphingobium sp. FW306-1B-F04DB
GGACGCTGGGCGCGCGCACCAGCCAAGCATGGAAGCCACTGCGCGAGACCCCGAGCGCCCCGCAAAGCCACGATACCGGCCATATCCCTCGGTGCTTCGCGATGAAGGCGAACCTCATATCGAGTCCTTCGCGAAGTAGGCCGCGGCTTTCCTAAGAAACAGCCATTTTAGGCTCGGACGGCAACTCCTGGAGTGAGAAGCCGAAGGCTTTGGCACGACGTTGCAGGTTTCCGATCACCCGGCTGCGGTACCGTTCCTCATATTGTGTGGCGCCGGGATCATGATACGCCATGCCGTAGCGCAGGCTGTTGTAGAACAGGACGGCGATTTTGCGCGCGGTTGCGGTTACCGCCTTGGCCTTTCCTGCGCGCGCCGACAGTCTGCGGTAAAAGGCGCCGAGCGCGGTGTCGCTCCGGCCTATTGTGGTTGCGGCCAGGCGCAGGAGTGCCGCGGCGCGGCTCGACGATCGTCGGGTTTTCGATGACAGCAATTTGCCGCCCGATATCTTGTTGCCCGGTGCCAGACACAACCAGGAGGTAAAATGCTTTGAACTGGGCCATTCCGCGAGGTCAGTGCCGCACTCACCGACGAGCTTGAGCGCCAGGGAAGGGCCGATTCCGTGGATCTGCGTCAGGTCAACACCCAGCACGCGATAAAGCGCGGAACGGACCTCGAAGTCAGGCGTGTTCACCTGCCTGGTTTTGGTCCGGACTTTGGGAAGGCAGGAGATATCGTGCCCCTTGCCGATCTCAAGCGCCTTTAGCGCGACCTCCAGCTTCCGATCACATTCGAGGATTTTGGTCTGGTAAAAGTCGTACAGCGCCAGGGACTGGCAAAGCGCGAAGATGTGCTCGTCCCGCCAGTTCCCTGACAAGGCTGCACAGATTTTCTCCACGGACGCATGGCACCGGATGTCGCGCATTTCCGCCAGCGTGTTGGGCGTACGTTCCCCGGCCGCAATGGCCCTGATAATCCGCATGCCCGTTACGCCGGTAATGTCCGAGACGACGTGATGGAGTTGCACATTCATCTCCATCAGCGCCTTCTGCATGTGCTGGATGTGCGAGGCGGTATATTCGATCAATCGCTCGCGCTGCCGTAAATAGGCCCGCAACGTCGCGACGCTCGCCTCTGGGCGGAAGCTACCGCGCAATAGCCCGTAACTGTGCAAGCGTTGCAACCACGCCGCATCGCTGACGTCGGTTTTGCGGCCCGGTACGTTCTTGGCGTATCGCGCATTGACCAGGATGACGTGAAAGCCGTGCCCTTCCAGCACTTCATAGGCCGGAATCCAGTATACACCGGTGGATTCCATCGCCACGCTCGTCACGCCACATGCTTTGAACCAGCGAGCCATGTCGTGCAAATCACCGGTGAATGTGCCAAATGCCCGCACCGGATTATCGTCGGCATTCGGAGTGATGGCCGCCATGTGCATGGTCGCACCAATGTCGATGGCGGCCGCGCCAGGGTTGACCATAGACAATGCATCCGCGCCCAGGGATTTTGCTCTCGTCATTCCACGTCCTCCTTCAAATCGGGAGGGTGTGGGCGATGCAAACCGTCATTTTCCTAACCGGGATCGTCGCGGTGCGACGTCACCACTCTCAAGTACGCAAATGCCCACGGGCCACGTTTTTTAACGGGGTATCACGCCTCCAATAAGCTATCGGCCGCGACCCTCCCGGTCCCTTCATACCATGACCCGTTTCTACCGCGCACAGGCGGGCTCAGCCGGCGACGGTTTTTTAGGATGTCGCGCTCAGCCTTCAGCTTGGCGACCTCGCGGCGAAGCCGCTCTATCTCGAGCTGCTCCGGCTTCATCTGGCCGTGCCCCGGAAACGCCGATCCCGGATCGGCATCGTGATCGCGGACCCATTTACGCAATACGTTGATGTGCAGATCCAGATCGCGCGCGGCCTGCGCCATCGATACGCCCCGCTCGCGAACCAGCTTTACCGCCTCGACCTTGAACTCCCGACTGAACTTCCTTCGTTGCATTCATGCCCTCCGATTCCAAAGACACATCTTGGTGTCCACGAAACCGGCAGCAGCTCACAGCGCCGCCTCATAAGCCGCGCGAACCGCTGCCTTGGTTTCCGCCATGAACGCAGCCATCCAGCCGTTGCCATGTTCAGCGGGGCTGAGGTCGAACGGCTGACCTACCCACAGCATCGGATAATGTTCGCCGGATTTGCGCCACATCGCCCATGTTGCCCACGGGCTGTCGCCTCGTTGAATGCCCAGGGGGGCGAACACGGCATCATAGAAACGAACCGCGCGCTCCAGATCGTTGGTTCCGATCGTAACATGGCTCAGCATCGCGTGTCTCCCCACGCACTATCTCACCCGGGGGAGAAGCATTCACGTCCGGAAAATGCGTAAGGGAATTCTGTCATACCGCGTACGCAACAAAACGCACGTTGTCTCTCGCCTTTAATGTGAAGCTGAACGACCGGCAGCATGCGGGATTTGCAAGTGATCATCGGAATGACCGAGATGGCGAAGGATTTCGGGCGCATAAGCGTACGAAATCCTTACATGCAGGAACCCGCGATCCGCGTTCTCTGCGCTAT
>NZ_JBYSXE010000106.1:0-2542 GCF_058781925.1 Sphingobium sp. FW306-1B-F04DB
CTCTCCCCGCCCAAAGCCTATGATTACCACGCTATCTCACGCCCCCGCGAACCTCCCGCGAAGCGGGTTCGTGCATGGCGGCGAAAGCGGTCGTTTCTCACAGTGCATCGAGAGGCTCGATTGACTCTGAAATCTTGGCAGCCGCAGACTGCCCGACGAGTTGCGGCGCTCGCTCACCTGGGACCAGGGCAGCGAAATGGCGCGTCACAAGACCTTCAGCGTCGCCACCAATGTGCAGGTTTACTTCTGCGATCCGCGCAGTCCCTGGCAGCGCGGCAGCAACGAAAACACCAACGGTCTTCTCAGGCAATACTTCCCTCGCGGCACTGACCTCGCCAGCATCTCGCAAGCTCAACTCAACGCCGTTGCCCTGCGGCTCAATCAGCGCCCCCGAAAGACCTTGGGCTTCGAAACACCCGTCGATAAACTACGACAGGTGTTTCGATGACCAGTTGAACCCGCCCGGGCATTGCGGAACTTCGGCGCGATGACAGCTGTGCGCGCTCTTGCAGACATCCAGCGATGCGGTCGCTGTTCCCCGAACCTGCAGGCGCGACAGCTCGGGCGGCAGCACGCGCACGGCATCCGGTCGGGCATTGCGCGTGACGGTTAGCGCTTCCTCGGATCGTCCCGCAGTCGTCAAACCGTCCGGCAGCACACCAGTACCCGCTTACGGCGAAAGGGCATACCCCCCCTCACTGCGGCGCCTTGCACACCAGGGGCTTGCTCACACGTTCACGCTGCAACGCGACACCAATCTTCATCGCCGCACAATGCCGCCGACCCTTTCGTGATTCCGGAGTGGGGCCAGTTCGGCCCGGACAGATGCGCCGGACCGTTTGTTCACGTCGAGGAGGCCATACTGAAAACGGCTTGCCACTCAACTCGTCGCAGAAATCGTATCCGAATCTTAAGGTGCCCAGGGGTATTTGATCTGTAGCCGGCGAGACCGGCGGGGTCGGGACACAGCACAATGACGAAACATGTTTCGCGCCGCGAGGTTCTCGCGGCAGCGGCAGCGTTGCCATTTCTGCCGCATATGGCCGGGGCTCAGACGAGTTTCACGACGGTCATCTCGGGACGAACCTTTACCGGCACGCGGTCGTTCGCCGGTACGGGGGGCGAGGGCGGCGAAGGCTTGCGTCTCAAATCCAACACGCAGATCACCAATTGCAGTTTCAGGAATCTCGGCAACGGCGCGATCCGCGTGGCGGCCCCCGTTGACAATCTTGTCGTCGCGGATTGCAGCGTCGAGCATGTCTATCGATTCCTCGAGGATACGTCCTCAGCCTCGACCAATCCCGCAGTACTGAGCAATTTTGCGCTTCGCCGCATGGTCGCGTCTAATGTCGACCATGGCATGACGCGCATCCGATATGGGTCGCACCATGGCCAGCTCGAGGACCTCGTTGCCTATGGCAGCGCCGATGCCGATCTCTATTGCGTCGGCTTTCAGCTCGACGATCAGGCGCACGACATCACCTATCTGCGCTGCGAGGCGCATGGCTTTCGCGAAACCGGCAGGGCCGCGACCAGCTATTGGAACGGCGACGGATTTTCGGACGAGCGCGGCAACGGCGCCATTCGCTATTTGTCCTGCGTCGCAACAGACTGCACCGATGGCGGCTTCGACCTGAAGTCCGCCAACGTGTATCTGCAGAACTGCGTCGCGCGCGGTAGCAAGCGCAATTATCGCCTGTGGAGCGGAGGCACGCTGAGCGGTTGCCGCAGCGAAGATCCCCAATGGCGCGGCGGCACCGGCGGCACCGCGCATTTCTCGTTCCACGGCGAGACCACGAAATTCGTCCTCGACCGGCCGGTCGTCCGCGCGAGCTCCACGAACACCGCTCCCGTCTTTCTCTTCGAGACTACGGTACCCGTGACGATCGACATCATCGACGCGGACATACGCGCGCCTGCAGCTCCGCTCATAGCGGTCAAGGGACCTGAACCGATAATCCGATGGGTGCCCTCGCGGCAGGAGCAACTCGTTCAGGTCGCCCGTGATCGGGCCTGAACGATGATCGCCGCAGTAGAGCGCGCTTCAGTCTTATGTTTGGCATCGGACCGCAAGTCCGCTTTCGAAAGTCGGCGCTTGAAAGCAGTAATTCGTGCCAACCGGTCGCGGCGTTGGTACCTGAATCGACGACCGCTTTAGGGTGGTCCGAGAAGCGAACTGAACGACCGAAATGTCGGCGGCTTCAGCCATGGTAGCGATCATCGGTCCGCCGTGGGACTTTTCGTTGAATCCGCCTCAATTCAGTCCGCAGCACTTCTTGTATTCTTCCCGGAACCGCAGGGACATGGATCATAGCGCCCGACCTTTCCTTGCCGAGGAAATGACGGTTGGCTGGGGTCATTCTCCCAACGCCGCGCGTGGAGGATTTTAACCCAAATCGGTATGAGGTCCGGCGCCTCCCGCGTCCATCGGCAGGGCGTCGCAGACGAAATCCATAGCGGCAATCCCGACATGCACGAACCCGCTTCGCGGGAGGTTCGCGGGGGCGTGAGATAGCGTGGTAATCATAGGCTTTGGGCGGGG
>NZ_JBYSXE010000107.1:0-2514 GCF_058781925.1 Sphingobium sp. FW306-1B-F04DB
TGCACGAACCCGCTTCGCGGGAGGTTCGCGGGGGCGTGAGATAGCGTGGTAATCATAGGCTTTGGGCGGGGAGAGGCCGCCATCTGACCCTGGAGTTCCCTTTAACGAGAGGAGCTTCTCATGGACACCAACGCGACCGCCGCCCCGATCAGCCCGCTGCGCCAGCGGATGCAGCACGATATGATGATGCGGGGGCTGATGCCGCATACCCAGCAGCATTACATCCGCCACATTCGGCGCTTTGCCGCCTTCCTCAAGCGCCCTCCCGATACGGCGACGGCGGAGGACCTGCGCAACTTCCAGATCCACCAGCACGAGAGCGGCGCCAGTCCGATGACGATCAACAGCGCGGTTTCGGCACTGCGCTTCCTGTACACCGTGACGCTGCGGCGGCGGGATCTGGCGCATGGTCTGGTCGCGGTCCGCCGGCGCCACAAGATGCGCGAGGTTCTCAGCGTCGAGGAGGCCGCCCGGCTGCTCGAGGCGGCGCCTGGCATCAAGTACAAGGCGGCGCTCGGGGTTGCCTATGGCGCGGGCCTGCGCGTCTCCGAGGTTGCGCACCTCAAGGTCGACGATATCGACAGCACACGCATGCTGATCCGTATCGAGCAGGGCAAGGGCGGCAGGGATCGCAACGCCATGCTTTCCCCGCAGCTGCTCGAGCTGCTCCGGCTCTGGTGGCGCGAGGGCAAGCGGCGCGGCGTCATGTTCCCGCATGGCTGGCTGTTCCCGGGGCGCAGCTACACCGATCCGATCTCCTCGCGGCAGCTGCATCGCGCGGTCCAGGAAGCGGCCGAAGCCGCCGGGATCCGCAAGCGCGTCAGCCCGCACACGCTGCGCCACAGCTTTGCCACCCACCTGCTCGAGCAGGATGTCGATATCCGCGTGATCCAGGTCCTGCTCGGCCACGCCAGGCTCGACACCACCGCCATCTACACCAAGGTCTCCACCCGAACGATCCAGGCCGTGTCGAGCCCGCTCGACCGGCTCATGGCGCTGATCGAAGGTACCACGCCCCCCGGCTGAGCCGGTGCGCGCCGACCACGAGGTCGCCGATATCTTCCGCGCTGCTGGCCCCGCTTACCGGGCCGCCCATGCCGGGCACCTGAGCCTGGCCCAGCTTAAGGTCATGACGGCGATCGAGACCTGCCGTACCGCAGCGCTCGGCGGTCACACCGAGGCCTGTGAGGACTGCGGGCATCGGCGGATCGCCTATAACAGCTGCAGAAACCGACACTGCCCCAAATGCCAGGGCGCGGCGGCGCGCACCTGGCTGGCCGAGCGCGAGGCCGATTTGTTGCCCGTCGGCTATTTCCACGTCGTCTTCACGCTGCCCGCCGAGATCGCCGACATCGCCTTCCACAACAAGGCGCTGGTCTACGATCTGCTGTTCCGCGCGGGATCGGAAACGCTGCTGACCATCGCCGCCGATCCCAGGCACCTCGGCGTGCGCATCGGGATCACCGCCGTGCTCCATAGCTGGGGTTCAGCGATGACCTACCATCCACATGTCCATATGATCGTGCCCGGTGGCGGCATAGCGCTCGACGGGACGCGCTGGATATCCTCGCGCCCCGCCTTCCTGCTGCCGGTCCGCGTGCTGAGCAAGCTGTTTCGCCGCCTCTTCCTCACCCGATTGCTGGCGCTGCACGATGCAGGGCGGCTCGCCTTCTTCGGATCCCTGGCCGGCCTTGACGATCGCCGCGCCTTCCTGCGCCACCTGGCACCGGTCCGAAAGAAGCGCTGGGTGGTCTATGCCAAGCCGCCATTCGCCGGACCCGAGGCGGTGCTCGCCTATTTGTCGCGCTACACCCACCGCGTCGCCATCTCGAACCGACGCCTCATCGCCTTCGATGAGCGCGGCGTCACCTTGCGCTACAAGGATTATCGCCGCGACGCCACTCAGCGGCAGCAGGTCATGACGCTCGCCACCGACGAGTTCATCCGCCGCTTCCTGCTCCATGTCCTGCCGCGCGGATTCCACCGCATCCGCCACTATGGCCTGCTCGCCGGCTCCTCGCGCAAGGCGTGCCTCGAACAGGCGCGCCAATTGCTCGCGGTCGCCCCGCTATCCAAAGACGCGCCTGAGGAGATCGTCGAGATCCACCCGCTGTGTCCTTGCTGCGGCGGGCGCATGATCGTCATCGAGACCTTCGAGCGCTGGCGCCAGCCGCGCGCACCGCCATCCACCTCGACACCGATCCGGGAGATCTCGCCATGACCCGGCATGGCCTACCCATTCAGAGGATCGGGCCGTGCAGGCACCGGCCAGCGGGACGGCGCGGACCCTTCACCGCAATGGTGGCCGCCAGACGCCCAAGCACTATCGGAATTACTGCCGCAGCTCCTGTGGCCCAATCCGAATGTCGCTTGCCCAACCCGTCTCGCAGACCTCTTGCCCCGGCCCGCGACCGGCATTGGCACACCCCAAAGCACAAATCCCCATAGCGCAGAGAACGCGGATCGCGGGTTCCTGCATGTAAGGATTTCGTACGCTTATGCGCCCGAAATCCT
>NZ_JBYSXE010000108.1:0-2510 GCF_058781925.1 Sphingobium sp. FW306-1B-F04DB
TCAGTCCCTCCTCGTCCAAAGGTGGGGGGACCAGTTCTACGTGTCGCTACCGGACCAGTTTTGCATGTCGCCTGACACCTGATCTCCAAAATACTGCTTGCGTCTTCAGGGGCGTCCACAGATGGGAAGCGGTCTAATGGACCGCGAAAATACGCCCGCTACGCGAGTTTCATCAGCAGGGGCCGTGCCAAAAGACGCCTTCGGTCAACCTTGAATAGCATCCTTCCGGTATCGGCAAGTCACGCTTGTTCTGCGCAACGTGATACCCCCAACCACCGTCGAAGTAAGGCTTGGTGGTGATGCTGACGCCCCACTCATGGACGGCTACAAACTCCGGCTGAAGGCTTGCGATAACCGGCGGCCATTGTTGTTCCGGTATTTCGATCCAGCCGCTTCGCGGCTTAGACGGATGATCGGTCATCAGAGATTGGGCTTCGGTTCTGATTGCCCGCAATTCCACGGGATCAGAAACCGGCCGATCGCACCCGGCAAGAAGCAAAGGCGCAGCCAAGATTATAAGTGTGGCAATTTGGCTTGCCCGCTGATTCATAGATGAAATTAAGCACATAGTGTGCAGGGCCGCTACGTTGTATTGGGCTAAAGTCCGGATTTGGCTTCGGCGTTCGAAATCCTGGCGTCCGCAATTGGGGCGCTTGCTGCCAGTCAGCCTTGTTCGTCTGCTGCCCCGGCACCGCGATCAAACTTCGACAGACGGGCGGCTTGCTCCGTCCCCAGTGGAACGGCTATCGGGGCACTCCCGCCGTATTGGAGTCGCGTGATGCCCATCTCGATCATCGGTCTCGATGCCGACGACACGCTGTGGCACAACGAGACGATCTTTCGGATGACGCATGCGCGGTTCAACGAATTGCTCGGCGATTTCGCGGAACCCGAGGCGATCGAGGCGCAGCTTGCCGCGACCGAGCGGCGCAACCTTGCGACCTATGGCTATGGCGCCAAGGGCTTCACGCTCTCGATGATCGAGACCGCATTGGAGGTCAGCGACCGGCGCGTGCCCGCGGGGGTGCTGGCCGAGATCCTGTCGACGGGGCGCGAGATGATGCTGCACCCGATCGAGCCGCTGCCCGGGGTCGAGGAGGCGCTCGAGACGCTCGCGGAGCGGGCCAAGCTGGTGCTCATCACCAAGGGCGACCTCTTCCACCAGGAGCAGAAGCTCGCGGCCTCGGGATTGGGCGCATTCTTCTCGGGGGTCGAGATCGTCAGCGAGAAGACGGCGGATGTCTACGCACGCATCTTCGCGCGCCACGGGGCGGTGGGGAACGCGGTGATGGCGGGCAATTCGGTGCGCTCGGATGTGCTCCCGGCATTGGAGGCGGGAAGCTGGGCGGCGCTGATACCCTATCCGCTGGTCTGGGCGCATGAGGCGGCGGACGCCCCCGCGGATCACCCGCGCTTTGCCGAGCTTTCGGCGCTGGGCGAGCTTGCGGACTGGATCGACGGCATCGGCTGAAACAGCCGGCGCACGCCCAGCGCGAGAAAGCCCGCGACCAAACCCCAGAAGGCGGATCCGACGCCGAGCAGGGTCATGCCCGAGGCGGTGGCGGCGAAGGTCAGCACCGCGGGCTCGCGGTCGGCGGGTTCGGCGAGCATTCCGCCGAGCGCGTTAACCAGCGGGCCGATCAGCGCGATCCCGGTGATCGCGGCGACCGTCTCGCGCGGCATCGCCATGAACAGGCCGACCAGCGGCACCGCGAACGCCGCGAGCAGCAGATAGAAACCGGCGTAGAACATTCCCACCAGCCAGCGGCGCACCTTATCGGGATGCGCGTCGGCATCGGTGCAGATCGCGGCGGTGATCGCGGCGAGGTTGACGCTGTGCGCGCCGAAGGGGGCGAGCAGCAGCGAGGTGAGGCCAGTCGTGAACAGGATCGGCTGAGAAGGCGGCTCATAGCCCGCTGAGCGCAGCACGACGAAGCCCGGCAGGTTCTGCGAGACGAGCGTGACGAGGAACAGCGGCACGCCGAGGCTGAAGATCGCGCGCCAGTCGAACTGCGGCAGCGTCGCGCTCATCCCGCCGAACACCGTACCGCCGTCATGCGGCGCGATGTCGCCGCGCCCGACCACCAGCGTGATCGCCGCGAGCAGCACGATCAGCAGCGCCCAGGCGGGGAATTTCTGGCGCGCGACGACGAAGATGACGAGCAGCAGTCCGGCCAATACCGCGTCCGACTGAAAGGTGCGGAACAGCGCGAGGCAGAAGGGGAGGAGGATACCCGCAAGCATCGCCGAGGCGACCGAAGGCGGGATTCGCGCGGCAAGCCGGCCGAGCGCGGGGACAAGGCCGAGCAGCGTCATCATTGCCGCCGCCGCGACGAAGGCGCCGATCGCGACGGGCCAGGTAGCACCGGTGCTGCTCGCGGCGATCAGCGCGGCGCCCGGCGTCGACCAGGCAAGCACCACGGGCATGCGCAGCCGATAGCTGAGCCCCGCGCCCGCGACCGCGATGCCGAGGCAGAGCGCGGTGACCATCGAGCCGATCTGCGCCGCCG
>NZ_JBYSXE010000109.1:0-2224 GCF_058781925.1 Sphingobium sp. FW306-1B-F04DB
TATCAAGCGACATCATGAAGTGGTCCGGGGGCGACATGCAAAACTGGTCCCCCCAGGGTTGTTAGGCACTCTCCAAATCATGCGACGGAGTGGCCTTTTGCAAAAGGCCACTCCGTCGCTTTTCACGTAATCGATAACTGTCACCGCGGATGGTGATGACGTGGCTGTGGTGGAGCAGCCGGTCGAGAATGGCGGTGGCGACGACAGGGTCGCCAAATACGCTTCCCCATTCCCCCACGCTGCGGTTGGATGTGATCAACATTGCGCCTCGCTCGTAGCGCCTGGACACCAGCTGGAAGAACAGGTGAGCGGCATTGGGATCGAACGGCAGATAGCCGAGCTCGTCGACGATGAGCAGCTTGGGCTTGGCGAGAAAAGCCAGCCGCTCTTCGAGCCGTCCCTCGCCATGCGCCTTGACCAGTGTTGCGACCAGCGTCTGGGCAGTCGTGAACAGCACGGTGTAGTTTTGGCGGATAGCCTCACGACCAAGCGCGATCGCCAGATGCGACTTGCCCACCCCGGGAGGCCCGAGCAGCAATAATGCATCCCCATGCGCGACCCAGCGCGCGGTTGCGAGTTCGCGGATCTGTTGGGCATCGACGCTGGGCTGAGCGTCGAAGTCGAATCCGTCGAGTTCGCGTGCGTGCGGAAAATGCGCGATCTTCATGGCCATGACGATGCGGCGCTCATCCTTCCTTGCGATCTCGCGCTCGCACAGAAAGGCCAGCGTCTCGCGCATCGTGAGATCTGTACGCGCCGCTTCGTCGAGCAAAGTGTCGAGCTGGTCGCGGATGGCCGTCAGCTTGAGCCGGGTCAGCCAGCCAAGCAGCGTCTCGTGATCGACGGCCATCACCATTGTCCCCCGACCAATTGCTCATACTCGGCAAGCGGACGCAGAAGATCCGGAAGGCCCGGCGAGATCTCTGCAACGGGCGTGGTGTGCCGCGCAGGACCGCCAACGCCTGTGACCCCGACAAAATGGACCGGGTCGGTCAGACGGCGGTAGCGCCCCTGCGCTTCGGCATGCGCGGCCACGAGCTTGCCGGCATGGAAGATGCGGATCTGCGCGCCGCTGATCACCACCTCGACCGTCTCACCGATGAGCCGCCAGGGCACCGAGTAGGCGTTGGTATCGACCTCAACTGCGCAATCGGCGTGGACCTTGCGGAGCAGCTCGCGTATCTGCCGGAATGGCGGCTTGCCATTGAGCGGCCTGAGCTTGGTGGCCTCGTCGCGCACGAAGCGCGCGAGGGGCGGCTCGCCGGTCGTGCCGTGACAACGCATGTCGGCAACCTCGCGCAGCCACCATGACAGGTGCAGCTCGAGCTCTTCCATGCTCGCAAAGCTGTGCCCGGCGAGTGCATTGCTCTTCACGTAACCGACGCCGCGCTCGTCCTTGCCCTTGGTGCGCGCGCGATACGGCGCGCAGGCTCGGGGACGAAAACCCCAATAGCGCGAGAAGGCGTGCAGCCGATCGTTGAACACCACTTCGCGCGTGACCGCATCATGTCGCGTCACCAGCGCCGCGGCGTTGTCGAGAAGCACATCCTCGGTCACACCGCCAAAATGCCGGAATGCGGCTTCCATACCATCGAACCAGGCAGACTGGCGCTGATGACGAAAGGCCGTCGCGTATGGACGCCGCGAATAACCAAGCGTCGCCACGAACACGTAAACGCGCACCTTCTCTCCCCCGATCTCCATCCGCTTCTCGCCAAAGTCGATCTGCAGTTGTTGCCCCGGAGGTGTCTCGAAGCGCATCGTGGCGCGCGCTTCTGCGGCCAACTGCTGGCGATAAACTGACACAGCGCGCTCAACCGTACGCAGACTGACCTCGACGCCAAGCTCGCGCGCAAGATCCTGGCGAACCACATCGGCGTTGCCGCCATGCCGGAAGAAACGCTCGCGCAGCCAGGCCTCATGCTCAGAGAGCCGCGTCGGCTTCGTCGCGCGGCGAAACGCGCGCCAGCCTCCCGCCTCGATATACCGCTGCACCGTTGTGCGTGAGCAGCCCAGCTCTCGCGCTATCCGCCTCGTGCCCCAGCCCAACTTCTTCAGCCGCAGCATCGCTGTCACCTCGTCCGGCTCGAGCATCGCCTCTCTCCGCGTCATTACCGCGGAAATCTTCGTACCTGCTTCCACGCTCATCAGTCCCTCCTCGTCCAAAGGTGGGGGGACCAGTTCTACGTGTCGCTACCGGACCAGTTTTGCATGTCGCCTGACA
>NZ_JBYSXE010000010.1:0-94783 GCF_058781925.1 Sphingobium sp. FW306-1B-F04DB
ACAGCTGGCTCCCCATGAATCACGCATTTCGCGCCAAGGGAATCCCAAAAATCACATTTCTGCCAAAGTAGTGCTAGGCCGCGTGGACAATTATCGTCATTTCAGAAGCCGCTTTTCTCCAAATCTCTGATTTGGATAGAAAATCGAGCTATCTGGAATCCATGGACGCGGTGCTTGACGGAACGGCTGCGGTGTTCATGGATTCCGGGTTCCAAGTCGAACCAGCGTAAAACCTTCGGTTTTCCGGGTTCGCCTGGGCCCCGGAATGACGACTTAAGGACTATTGTCCACCCGACCTTGTCGGTGTTGGTCGGGGGCATCCGCTTTCCCGGCCATTTCGCCGCCGCCAAGCGCCCACTCCGGATGCGGTATTGACGATTTTCGATAATTGTCTTATCGTTTATCGATATTGAATAGCCGCTGGAGCAGGTTTGATGCCCCGAAGCCCTTCGCCCGCGCTGCCGAGCGCATATGTGCTGTTGCGTATCCTCGTCGTAGTGAACTGGCTTTCCGGCGCGGCGATCTTCGCTCTGCTGGTGGCGACGATCGTCGCCGAGGAATGGACGATGACCGCGCTCGGCATCGGTCCGTCGTCCGAGATCCGCCGGTTGATCATGCCGCTGCGCGCCATTGCCGCGCTCGGGCTGGTCGCCGTCCCGCTTTATGATTCGATCCTCAGGCGGCTGCTCGCGATCGTCGATACGGTGCGCAGGGGCGATCCCTTTGTCGCGGCCAATGCGTACCGCCTGCAAACCATCGCCTGCGTGCTGCTCGTGCTCCAGCTGCTCAGCATGGTCATCGGCGCGATCGGCGAGGCGATATCGACCCGGGCGCTTCCGATACACCTCGATGCGGGCTTTTCGGTCAGCGGCTGGCTCGCGGTGCTGCTGACCTTCGTCCTCGCGCGTGTCTTCGCGGAAGGCACGCTGATGCGCGAAGAGCTGGAAGCGACGATCTGAGCATGGCGATCGTCGTGAAGCTGGATGACGTGCTGTACGCGCGGCGCATGACGCTCACCGAACTTGCCGAGCGCGTCGGCATCACGATCGTCAACCTTTCGATCCTCAAGACGGGAAAGGCGCGCGCCATCCGCTTTTCGACGCTCGAAGCGATCTGCGCTGCGCTGTCGTGCCAGCCCGGCGACATTCTGGAGTTCGTACCCGACGCCGCGGAGGGCCGCACCGCAACGGACGCGCGCGAAGGGTAGATTGCTTCGGCGCCTGCGGAGTCATTTCGCGCGGTGCCGATGGGTTTCGAACCCCGTCCGTCGCAAGGGTCGCTTCCATCCTATGATCGGGTGCCCCGA
The DNA here is from genome assembly GCF_058781925.1 of Sphingobium sp. FW306-1B-F04DB. NCBI lineage: Bacteria > Pseudomonadati > Pseudomonadota > Alphaproteobacteria > Sphingomonadales > Sphingobiaceae > Sphingobium > Sphingobium sp. FW306-1B-F04DB. Next base: position 1,307 of record NZ_JBYSXE010000010.1, read on the forward strand.
TCGGTGCAAATAGACGCGTGCTTGAACGAATCGTGCAAGCCGCGCTGCAATGACGATGTGATCGCATGCGATCCGGGGTCTCCGGTGGCGAGGGCTTGCTGAGCTTTTTTGGAGCGACCGAAATGAGCAAATTCGCGAAATTGACCCGGTCAATGACCGGCCGTGCGGCGATCGGCTTTGTGGGGACAGCCATCGTGCTGCTGGCGACGCCGCTGCTGACCCCCGATGCATCCGCGGGGACGCCCGTCGCGGCCCATTGGCCGGGCGCGACGGGCATACGGTGAACCGCGCCCGCGTCCTCAAACCCACACTACGCCCCGCGTCAAAATCGCTTGCTTGGCGTTTGCCGGCTTTGGGCCTAGCTATGCGCCATGACGATCACACCCGATACGCTTTCGCTCATCGGCAATACGCCGCTCGTCCGCCTGAAAGGGCCTAGCGCCGAAACCGGCTGCGAGATCCTCGCCAAGTGCGAATATGCCAATCCCGGTGCCTCGGTGAAGGACCGTGCGGCGCTCTACATCGTGCAGGACGCCGAGGAGCGCGGGCTGATCGGGCCGGGCGGGACGATCGTCGAGGGGACCGCAGGCAATACGGGCATCGGGCTTGCGCTCGTCGCCAATGCCAAGGGCTACCGGACGATCATCGTCATGCCCGAGACGCAGAGCCGCGAGAAGATGGACACGCTGCGCGCGCTGGGAGCGGAACTGGTGCTCGTCCCCGCCGCGCCCTATTCGAACCCCGGCCATTTCGTCCACACCTCACGCCGCATCGCCGACGAAACCGACAACGCGCTCTGGGCCAACCAGTTCGACAATATCGCCAACCGCAAGGCGCATATCCTGGGCACCGCCGAGGAGATCTGGGAACAGACCGGCGGCAGGGTCGACGGCTTTACGTGCGCGGTGGGCACGGGCGGGACGCTCGCGGGTGTCGGGCTCGGCCTCAAGGCCAAGAACGAGGATGTGGTGATCGCGCTGGCCGATCCGCATGGCGCGGCGCTCTACAGCTATTATGCGTGCGGCGAACTCAAGGCCGAGGGCAGCTCGGTCGCGGAAGGGATCGGGCAGGGGCGGATCACCGCCAATCTCGAAGGCGCGCCGATCGACACGCAGTTCCGCATCTCCGACGCCGAGGGGCTGGAATGGGTTCACCGGCTGCTCGAGGAGGAGGGGCTGTGCCTCGGGCTCTCCTCCGGGATCAACGTCGCGGGCGCGATCCGTCTCGCGCGGGAGATGGGGCCGGGCAAGACGATCGTGACGATCCTCGCCGACACGGGGTTCCGCTATCTTTCGACGCTCTACAATGCCGAATGGCTGGCGGCGAAGGGGCTGAGGGTGCCGGCTTCGTTGAAGGTGGCCTAGATCCTGATCGGTTGAGGGGGAAGCACTTCGTGCTTCCGCCGATGCCGTGAATCAGGCTCTATTCTAACGGTTGAGACCTTGATTCACGTTTCAGGCTGATTCAGCCTGAAACGATCAAGGTCTAGCGGCACGGGCGCACCCGCGACCGGCGCTTCATCCCTAAAAATTCGACAAAGCCGGTCGTGCGCGCTACTAAGGAAGGCGTGAATCTGGGTCCGCAGCAGAATGACAGGCAGGAGCGGCTGCAGCGCGTGCGCATCGGCGTGACGGGGCTGGCGGCGGTGTTCCTTGTCGTGCTGAGCGCGGGCGCGATCATCAATTCGGCGAGCGACGAATCCCCCGTGCAGCAGGAAGCGAATGTCGAGGCGCCGATGGGGCTGCCCGATATCGTCGGCAACGACCTCGCGCGCGAGCCGCTGCCGCAGGAGCCGCTCGCCGAGCTGGGCGTCGCGCCGTCGACCACGACCAATGAAAGCGGCGTCAACGCCGACGCGACGGGCAAGGGCCCCTGATCCGGCACGCGCTTCCGCGCATTCTCCTTTGGGCGGGGCTGTTGGCGCTCGCCGAGCTGCTCGCGGGCATCCTGACCGGCCCGATCGCGCACGGCCGCGCCGAACCCGGCGGTTTTCTGGTGGCGCGGCCCTGGCTGCTGCTGATCCTCGTCTTCATGATGCGCGCCGAATTCTGGCGGTTGCGCTGGAGCGTGGGCGTGCTCGGCATGCTGCTCGCAGTGGCGGGCGAGGCGCTGCTGCTCGGCGCGTTCGACGCGGCGCCCTCGGCCACCGAGCTGCTGCGGCAGGCGGGCGCGGCGTTGCTCATGCTGCTCGCACTCGACCTTATGGTCCAGGTCGGGCAGCTGGTCTGGCTCAGGGCGGGCGGGCTGATCGCCGCGCTCTGCGCGGCGGCGGCGGTCGTAGCGCTCGAGATCGAGCCCGTCGCATTGACCGGACGCAGCGAGGCGTCGGTCGAGAACGCGGCGCTGCGTCCGGCGCTGGCGGTGGTAACGGGGCTTCCGCTCATCTGGGGCGAGGGCGACATCCGCGGCATGTTGAGCGGCAAGCGCCGCCCGACCGAATCCTGGCGCTGGCTCGACCGCAATTTCGCGCTGTCGGTGCTCGACCGGATCGATACTGCCGCGCTGGAGGCGCATTCGCTGCTGCTGCTTGCGCAACCACGCGCGCTTGCGCCCGAGGAACTGGTCGCGATCGACAAATGGGTGCGTCGCGGCGGCCGGGTCCTGGTGCTGGCCGATCCCTCGCTGCGCTGGCCGAGCCTCTATCCCCCCACCGATCCGCGCGCACCGCCCGCGGTGTCGCTGCTGGATCCGCTGCTCGATCACTGGGGGCTGCGGCTCGACCTGCTCGAACTGCACGGCGCGCGCGACCTGCGGACGATCGAGATCAGTGCCGCGGGGCGGCAATGGCGGCTGGCGGTGTCGGCGCCGGGGCGCTTCGCCGCGACGCGCAAGGCGTGCAAGCCCGCGCATGACGGGCTGCTGGCGCGCTGCGCGATCGGGAGGGGCAGGGCGGTGCTGATCGCCGATGCCGACCTGATGGCCGATACGCTCTGGGTGGTCGAGCGCGGCAATGGCGCGGCACCCGAGGACCGTATCGCCGACAATCCGGTGGTCGTCGGAATCCTGCTGGATGAGCTGGCGGGGATTTCACGGGACAGGACGGGGGAATGGGTGCCTTGGATCGGGAGGTCGGGCATGTCGCCGGGACCCTTGCTGGCGGGGGCGGCACCGGGGCTCATCAGCCTTTCACTTGCGTTTCTCGTAGCATTTGTTCGTCGGCGATCACGCGTTTGACTTGCCGCGACTCCGGGGGACTTGCATCACGACTTTGGAACATAATATGAACTACCTTGCGCGGCGCGGTTTTTGCGGAGAATCGCGTCATAAAATATCGTGTAAAATCAGTATGTTATAGCTCGTCCCCAAAAATCCCCATAAAACCCCTTTATTCCCCGCGGCTCCCCTGATACCTAAAGAGGCGCAAAGGCGGGCGTTTCCCACTGCAAATCGCGAATCCGAAAAGATTCGGCGAAGGCCGATTTTCGGACCGGGGAAGCGCATGCCTGGAATGGGGCGGACAACAAGGGCGTGAACACGAGGCGGACATATCGCGGATTCGGGCTGAGTGGCATCGACGGCAAGGGCCGCGTCGCCATTCCCGCGAAGCTGCGCGCGACGCTCGAGTTCAACTCCGCCAACGAACGCGTGATTGCGCTTTCGCGCAGCCGGACCTCGCCCTGCCTTACCGGCTATGATGTGCCCTTTGCCGACATGCTGCCCGACGTCCTCGCCCAGGAAATGGCGGAGCAGGAAAGCGGCGCCAAACTCAGCCGCGAGAACCTCAACCGCATGGCCTTTGGCGTGGTCGAGGATGTGCCCTATGACGCGAGCGGCCGGCTCGTCATCCCGCCCTTCATGCGCAAGCTCGGCCAATTGGAAGACCTCGCCTTCTTCCACGGCTCGGGCCACATCGTCGAGATCTGGAACCCGCATATCCTGCTGAAGGCCGACGGCGTGCCGCCGATGCTCGTCGAGCTCGTCCAGTTCCTGCTCGAAGAAAAGGGCGTCAAATGAACGACGTCCCGCACATTCCTGTCCTGCTCGACGAAGTGATCGAGGGGCTCGCGATCCAGCCCGGCGAAGTGCATGTCGACGGCACCTTCGGCGCGGGCGGCTATACGCGCGCGATGCTGGCGAAAGGTGCCAGGGTTTTCGCCTTCGACCGCGATCCCGATGCGATCGCGGAAGGGCAGGCGCTCGTGGACGAGGCGAAAGGACAGCTCAGCCTCGTCCCCGAGCGCTTTTCGAACATGGCAGAAGCGCTGGCTCAGCGGGGGGTCGGCGCGGTCGACGGCGTAACGCTCGACATCGGTGTATCGTCGATGCAGCTCGACCGCGCCGATCGCGGTTTCTCCTTCCAGGCCGACGGTCCGCTCGACATGCGGATGGAGCAGGAGGGCGAAACCGCGGCGGACTTCGTGAACAACGCCGACGAAGCCGAGATCGCCGACATACTCTATCATTTCGGTGAGGAACCGCGTTCGCGTCGCGTCGCGCGCGCGATCGTGGCCGCACGCCCGATCACGCGCACCGGCGAGCTGGCGAACGTCGTCCGCAAGGCGCTGGGCTACAAGCCGCATGACAAGAAGGATCCGGCGACGCGGACCTTTCAGGCAATCCGCATCCATCTGAACCGCGAGCTGGGCGAACTCGAGGACGGGCTCCAGGCCGCCGAGCGCGTGCTGAAGCCCGGTGGGCGGCTTGCGGTCGTCACCTTTCACAGCCTCGAGGACAGGCTGGTGAAGCGTTTTCTGCGCGATCGAAGCGGCGCAACGCCGCAGGGTTCGCGCCATTTGCCCGGAGTGTCGAAGGAGCGGCAGGCGCCGACTTTCGACCGGGTCGCGAAGCCGGCGCGTGCGGGGGAAAGTGAGGTCGCGCGTAACCCCCGCGCGCGCTCGGCAACCTTGAGAGTGGCGCACCGCACCGCGGCAGCGCCGAAGGGAGGGGCGGCATGATCGCCAACAGGTTCAAATCGGTAGGTCGCGTGCTCGGCGGCGCAGTCGCCGCGATGGCGCTGTATCTCATCACCTCGCAGGTCGCGGCGGAGCGCACGGAGCTGGAACGCGTCAACCGCCAGATCGTGGCTGCCAAGAAGGATATTCGGCGGCTCCACACCGAGCTGGCGACGCGCGCCAACCTGCGCCAGCTCGAGCGCTGGAACGGCGACGTGCTCGCGCTGACCACGCCCGATGCCGACCAGTTCCTGTCGGGCGAGGTGCAGCTTGCCTCGCTCGACCGTTCGGGAATCATGCCGGGGCCGCGCTATGCGCCGACGACGATGGTGACAGCGATGGTCACGATTCCGGATGAGGCGCTGTCACCGGCGGCGAGCGCCGCGGTGGAGGCAGAGAAGGGCGAGAAGGTTGCGGCGAAGGAACGGCCAGAAAGTGCTCCGGCGAAAGCCGGAGCCCAGCGCGCGGAGACTCCTGTACCCCGGCTTTCGCCGGGGTACATTGAGCGGAGGCCGGAACTCGCGCGCGCTGACAAGCCCAAAGTCGATCCAAAGAAGGCCGATCCCAAAAAGGCCGAAAAGGAAAAGAAGCTCGCGCGGCTCGAGGACAAGCTGCTCGATGATCGCCTGATGGGCGAGCTGGCGAAGAAGGCGCGCGCCGAGGGCGGGAGACGCCGCCAATGACAACCCTCGTCGCCCGGCCCAATCGCGTTCGCGACGCCGGGCAGCGATATCAGTGGCTTGTGACCGCTCATCTGCGCCTGATGGTGCTGATGCTCGTCTTTCTTGGCGTGGGCAGCCTGATCGGCCTGCGCCTGACCTGGCTCGCGGTATTCGGCGATCCGCCGGCGAGCACCTATACGGGCACAAGCTTCGTCCCCATCCGCGGCGACATCGTCGACCGGAATGGCGTGACGCTGGCGAGCACGATGGATGCCTGGTCGGTGGGCGTGCATCCCGGCCGGCTGCTCGGCGACCCCGAGGATCTCGCGCCCAGGCTGGCGGCGCTGATGCCCGAGCGCAGCGAGGCGGAATATCTCGAAATCCTGCGCTCGAAGCGCAGCTTCACCTATCTGCGCCGCCGCGCGATGCCCGAGCTTGTCGCCGCGGTGAACGCGCTGGGCGAGCCGGCGATGGCGTTCGCTCGCGAGCCCGAGCGGCTCTATCCGCAGACGACGCTTGCCGCGCATGTACTCGGCTATACCGATTTCGACGGGCGCGGCGTGACGGGCATCGAGCGGCTGTTCGATGCGCAACTGACCGACCCCGCCAGGCGCGCCGAGCCGGTGGCGCTTTCGATCGACAGCCGTGTGCAGGCCGCGATGGAGAGCGAACTGTTCGCGGCGATGACCAAGCACAGCGCGATGGGCGCGACCGGGCTGGTGCTCGACGTCGATAGCGGCGAGGTGGTCGCGCTGGCATCGCTGCCCGTGTTCAACCCGAACAAGCAGGGCAAGTCGCCCCCCGAGGCGCTGCGCAACAATGTGACGCAGAGCGTCTATGAACTCGGCTCGACCTTCAAGCCGCTGACCATCGCTCAGGCGATGGATACGGGGATCGTGACCTCGATGGCCAAGCGTTACGATGCGACGGCGCCGCTCGCGATCGGCCGCTTCCGGATCAAGGACGATCACCCGCTCGGCCGCTGGATCAACGTGCCCGAAACGCTGATCCACAGCTCCAATATCGCCACCGCGCGCATCGCCGATGAAATGGGGCAGGCGCGGATGGAGGATCTGTTCCGCAAGCTCGCCTTCAACGAACCGCCGCATATCGAGCTGAAGGAAAAGGGACGCACGCTGTGGCCGCACAACTGGGGCCGCTCGACCACGCTGACGACCTCCTATGGGCATGGCATCGCGGTGACGCCGCTGCATCTGGCAAGCGCCTATGCCGCGCTGGTCAATGGCGGCATCTGGCGCCCCGCGACGGTGATGAAGGTAGAGAAGGGCGCGGCGGCCAAGGGACGGCGTGTCTTCACCGAGGCGACGAGCCTGCGCATGCGCCAGTTGCTGCGGCTGGTGGTGAGGGACGGTACCGGCCGGCGCGGCGATGCCGCGGGCTTCCGCGTCGGCGGCAAGACGGGCACCGCCGAGAAGCCGGGCGTGGGCGGCTATTCGCGCAGCGTCAACGTCTCGACCTTTGCCGCGGCTTTCCCTATGGACCGTCCGCGCTACGTCGTGATCGCGATGCTCGATGCGCCGAAAGGAACCGCAGACACGTTCGGTTTCACCTCGGCGGCATGGACCGCGGCGCCCGTGGTGTCCAAGGTGATCGCGCGGACGGGGCCGATGCTCGGTGTCATCCCCGATGCTCATAAAGATGTCGACCTGGCGGACCTCGCGCCGCTGATCCAGAAATCCGACAAGGAGGAATGATGCGGCTTGGTGCGTTGACCGGCGGGAATGAGGATTCGATCGTCACGGGTTTCGCGATCGATCACCGCAAGGTTGCGCCGGGTACCGTGTTCGGCGCCTTCCAGGGCGCGGCCTTCAATGGCGAGGATTTCATCGATCAGGCCGTGGCCGCGGGGGCGGTGGCGGTGGTCGCGCGGCGCGCGGCGCATGTGGATGGCGCGATCCACATCGTCGCCGACGAGCCGCGCGCCACCTTCGCGCAGCTGGCCGCCAGATTCTTCGCGCCCTTCCCCGAGACGGTCGTCGCGGTGACGGGGACCAACGGCAAGACGTCGTCGGTCGAGCTGGCGCGCCAGCTGTGGCGGATGACGGGCAACAATGCCGCCTCGATCGGCACGCTCGGGGTCACCACCGCCGACGATCAGGTCACGACCGGGCTGACCACGCCCGATGTCGTCACCTTCCTGTCCAATGTCGCGGGGCTCAAGCGCGAGGGCGTGACGCACCTTGCCTTCGAGGCATCCTCGCATGGCCTGTCGCAATACCGCACCGAAGGGTTGCCCGTCGCGGCGGGCGCCTTCACCAATCTCAGCCGCGACCATCTCGATTATCATGGCGACATGGCGGCCTATTTCACCGCCAAGCTGCGGCTGTTTTCCGAGGTGATCAACGACGACGGCGCCGCGGTCATCTGGGCGGACGATCCCGAATCCCCGAAAGTATTCGATCTGGCTCGAGAGCGGGGGCTCCGAGTGCTGGGTGTGGGCGAGCGTGGCGATACGCTCCGGCTCATCTCACGTTCTCCCACCCAGTTGGGTCAGGTCCTGACGGTTGAGGCGGCGGGCAAGACCCACCGCCTCAATCTTCCCCTGATCGGAGCCTATCAGGCCGCCAATGCGCTGACCGCCGCGGGGCTGGTGATCGCGACGGGCGGCGATATCGAGCAGACATTGTCCAACCTGCAGCGCGTTCAGGGCGTGCGTGGCCGGCTCGAGCGCGCGGTCATCACGCGCGCGGGGGCGCCGGTCTATGTCGACTATGCGCATACGCCCGACGCGATCGCGGCGGCGGTGGAGGCGCTGCGTCCGCACTGCAAGGGGCGGCTGATCCTCGTCTTCGGGGCGGGGGGTGACCGCGACCAGGGCAAGCGGCCGGCCATGGGCAAGGTCGCGGTCGGGATGGCCGACCATGTGATCGTGACCGATGACAATCCGCGGACCGAAGACGCTGCCGCGATCCGCCGCCAGGTGCTCGAGGGCGCGGTGGGCGCGACCGAGATCGGCGGGCGGCGCGACGCAATCGCCGCCGCGATCGCCGAGGCCGGCCCCGACGACCTCGTCCTGCTGGCGGGCAAGGGGCACGAACAGGGGCAGATCGTCGGCGACATGGTGCTACCCTTTGACGACGTGCAGGTCGCGCGGGAGTGCGCGGCATGAGTCCACTCTGGACATCCGAGGCCATCGCGATCGCGACGGGGGGATCCGCTTCGGCGGATTTTTCGGTTTCAGGGGTGGCGTTCGACAGTCGCGAGATCGGACCGGACAGCCTCTTCATCGCGATGAAGGGCGAGACGACCGACGGTCACCGCTTCGTCGACCAGGCCTTTGCGAGCGGCGCGGCGGGCGCGATCGTGAGCGAGGCCACCGACTATCCGCATATCCGCGTCGCGGACACCACCGCGGCGCTGGGTGCCCTTGGGATCGCATCCAGGGCCAGATCGTCCGCCAGAATCGCGGGCGTGACCGGGTCGGTGGGCAAGACGGGGACGAAGGAAGCGCTTCATGCCGCGCTCGACCGCTTCGCCCCCGGCCATGCCCACCGTTCGGTCAAGAGCTACAACAACCATACCGGCGTGCCGTTGAGCCTCGCGCGCATGCCCGAGGACGCGCGTTTCGGCGTGTTCGAGATGGGCATGAGCGCGGCGGGCGAACTCGCCCAACTCACGCAGATGGTGCGCCCGCACGTCGCCATCGTCACCGCGATCGCGCCCGCGCACCAAGCCTATTTCGACAGCATCGAGGCGATCGCCGACGCCAAGGGCGAGATCTTCCAGGGGCTCGAGCCCGATGGCACCGCGATCATCCCCTTTGACAGTCCCTATCGCGACCGGCTGATAGCCGCGGCCGGGCCGCATGCCGCGCGTATCCTGACCTTCGGGCATGGCGAGGGCGCAGATGTGTGCGCGCGCGACGTGGTGCGCGCGGTCAATGGCGGATCGCTCGTCACCGCCAATTTTCCCGATGCCGAGCTGTGCTTCACCATCGCCTTTCCGGGCGAGCACTGGGTCTCCAATGCGCTCGCGGTGCTGGCGGCGGTCGAGGCGCTGGGAGGCGATCTCGCGCAGGCTGGGCTGGCGCTTGCCGATCTCGAGGGGCTGGCAGGGCGCGGCGCCCGCCACCGCGTGCCCGTGAAGGACGGCACCGCGCTCGTCATAGACGAGAGCTACAATGCCAACCCCGCCTCGATGGCGGCGACGATCCGCCAGCTCGGCAAGGAAGACGCCGACCGACGTATCGTCGTGCTGGGGGCGATGCGCGAGCTGGGGCAGGAAAGCGATCGCTATCACGTTGATCTGGCGCAGCCGCTCACCGAGGCGGGCGTCGATTTCGCACTGCTCGTCGGCGACGAGATGCGCCCGCTTGCAAAGGCGCTTGAAGGGCGGATCGAGTTCGTGCAGAGGCCCGACGCCGCGGGTGCGCTGGAGCGACTTTCCAAGATTATCGAACCGGGTGACGCGGTCCTCATAAAGGGGTCTAATGCAATCGGGCTTTCCCGCGTCGTCGACTCTTTGATTTCCGGCGCGCTGGGGGGCAGGACGGACTGATGCTCTATCTAATCGCAGAACAGCTTGGCTTTCCCGGTATCCTCAACCTGATCCGCTACCTCAGCTTCCGTGCCGGGGGCGCGGTGGCGACGGCGCTGCTGATCGGGCTCATCATCGGGCCGAAATTCATCGGCTGGCTGCGCGTGCGCCAGGGCAAGGGCCAGCCGATCCGCACCGACGGGCCGCAGACCCACCTCGCCAAGCGCGGGACGCCGACGATGGGCGGGCTGATGATCCTGACCTCGGTCGCAGTCTCGCTGCTGTTGTGGATGGACCTCAGCAACATGTTCGTCTGGGCGTGCCTGTTCGTCACGCTGGGTTTCGGTGCGATCGGCTTCCTCGACGACTATGACAAGGTCAGGAAGGCGAGCCACAAGGGTGTTTCGGGCAAGGTGCGGCTCGCGGGCGAGTTCGTGATCGCGGGGCTGGCGAGCTGGATGATCATCTCGCAGGTCGGCACGCATCTCTACGTGCCCTTCATCAACTATCCGCCGCTCGACCTCGGCTGGTTCTACATCGTCTTCGCCGCTTTCACGATCGTGGCGTTCGGCAATGCGGTCAACCTGACCGACGGGCTCGACGGGCTCGCGACCTTCCCGGTGATCATCGCAAGCCTCGCGTTCATGCTGATCGTCTATCTGGTCGGCAACGTGAAATATGCGACCTATCTCGGCATCCCGCACATTCCGGGGGCGGGCGACCTGACGATCCTGTGCGGCGCGATGATCGGCGCGGGCCTTGCCTTCCTGTGGTTCAACGCGCCCCCAGCGGCGGTGTTCATGGGCGATACGGGCAGCCTCGCGCTCGGCGGCGCGCTTGGGACGATCGCGGTGGCTTCGCAGCACGAGATCGTGCTCGGCATCATCGGCGGGCTCTTCGTGGTCGAGGCGATGTCGGTGATCATCCAGGTGTTCTTCTACAAGCGCACGGGCAAACGCGTGTTCAAGATGGCGCCGATCCATCACCATTTCGAGCAGATGGGGTGGTCCGAGCCCACCGTCGTCATCCGCTTCTGGATCATCAGCATCGTGCTGGCGCTCGCCGGCCTGTCGACGCTGAAACTGCGGTGATCGTCTCCCCGGCCTTTGCGGGCAAGAAATATGCGGTGCTGGGCCTCGCGCGCTCGGGCCTTGCGACCGTCGGCGCGCTGGTCGCAAGCGGAGCAGAGGTGGTGGCGTGGGATGATCGCGAGGAAGCCCGCCTGAAAATTCCTCCCCGGAACGGGGAGGGGGACCATGCGAAGCATGGTGGAGGGGCTGGCACCGAGGAAACCCCTCCACCGCCCTTCGGGCGGTCCCCCTCCCCGTTCCGGGGAGGAATTAGCATCGCCGATCCGCTGACGATCGACCTGACGGGTTTCGCCGGCGTCGTCGTCTCGCCCGGTGTGCCGCTCAATCGCCATCCGATCGCAGCCAAGGCGCGCGAGGCGGGGGTTCCGGTGATCGGCGATATCGAGCTGTTCGCGCAGGCGCGCAGCGGCCTGCCGCCGCACAAGGTGGTCGGGATCACGGGCACCAACGGCAAGTCGACCACGACCGCGCTGATCCATCATATCGTCAAGGCCGCGGGCAAGCCCACGACGCTGGGGGGCAATATCGGGTTGCCGATCCTGGGGCAGGACCCGCTGCCCGAGGGCGGGGTCTATGTGCTCGAGCTGTCGAGCTATCAGATCGACCTGACCTTCAGCCTCGACTGCGACGTTGCGGTGCTGCTCAACATCACGCCCGATCATCTCGACCGCTATGACGGGTTCGAGGGCTATGTCGCGTCGAAGCGGCGACTGTTCCTGATGCAGTCGCGTGACAACGTCGCTCTTATCGCCGAAGACGATCGCGAAGCGGATGAGGTGGTCTATCAGCTAGAGCATGAGTTTGGCCGCTGGGAGCACGTCCAACAGTTCAACAGTCAGAGCATCTCGGACCAATCGCGCTGGCCCGCCCTTCAGGGGCCGCACAATGCGCAGAACGCCGCTGCCGCCATCGCCACGGCACGCGTGCTTGGCATCGACGATGCTTTCATTTTCCGCGCGCTCGAAACCTATCCCGGCCTGCCGCATCGCATGGAGCGCGTCGCCGAGAAGCATGGCGTGCTCTATGTGAACGACAGCAAGGCGACCAACCCGACGTCGACTGCGCCTGCGCTGGCGGCCTATCCAGCGATCCACTGGATTGTCGGGGGGCGCGCCAAGACCGACGACCTCGATGCGTGCGCTCCCTTCTTCAGCCATGTCCGCGCGGCCTATACGATCGGTGAGGCGGGCGAGATGTATGCGCGGCTGCTCGCGCCGCATATGGCCGTCAGCGAATGCCGCGACCTGAAGACCGCGGTCGCGCGCGCTGCGGATGTGGCGCGTAGCGGGGAGACGGTGCTGCTCTCGCCGGCATGCGCATCCTTCGACCAGTTCAGCGATTATGAGGCGCGGGGGGATGCCTTTCGCGTTGCGGTGGAGGCGCTTTCCTGATGGCATCGATCCCGAGCCCCGTTCCGGTTCCGCGTCCCAAGGCAAAGAAGGCGAAGAAGGCCAAGGTGCTGTCGCGCTTCGGCCGCGACAATCACTCGCCGATGAGCATATGGTTCTGGGAGATCGACCGCGTCCTGCTGCTCTTCGTGACGCTGCTGATTTCGATCGGGCTGATCGCGGTGGCGGCCGCCTCGCCCGCCGCCGCCGAACGCTATTCGGACGGCGCGGTGCGTTTCGATCCGCTCCACTATTTCTGGCGCCAGCTCGCCTGGGTGGTGCTTTCGGTGCCCGTGATGCTGATGGTTTCGGCGATGCCCAAGGATCTGGCGCGCCGCCTCGCGCTGTTCGGCGCGGCCATCTTCACGCTCTGCCTTGCGGTCGTTCCCGTGATCGGCGCCGAGGTGAACGGTGCCAAGCGCTGGATCGGCTTCGGTTTTGCGCAGTTCCAGCCCTCCGAATTTTTGAAGCCCTGCTTCGTCGTCGGGATGGCGTGGCTGTTGTCGCTGCGCGTCCACGACAAGTCGCTGCCCGTCGTGCCGATTTCGGCGATGGTGACCGCGATGGTTGCGCTGTTCCTGATGCGCCAGCCCGATTTCGGCCAGACCGTCATCTTCTGCTCCATCTGGCTGACGCTTCTCCTGCTTTCGGGGCTGAGCATGCGCATCCTCGTCTGGCTCGGCGCGGCGGGGGCCGCGGCGGTGGTCAGCGCCTATCTCTTCTATGACGTCGCGACCAAGCGCATCAATGACTTCCTGTTCCAGACGGGGGATACCTATCAGACCGACATGGCGCATGCGACGCTTACGGCCGGGGGCCTGCTCGGCACCGGCCCCGGGGGCGGCAGCATGAAGTTCCGCCTGCCCGAGGCGCATACCGACTATATCTTCTCGGTGATCGGCGAGGAGTTCGGGCTGATCGCGTGTTTCGCGATCGCCTGCCTCTATGTCGCGATCGTGGTGCGCGTGTTCGTCAAGCTGCTCGACGAGGAGGATCTGTTCCTGCTGCTCGCCTCGGCGGGCCTCGCGACGCAGTTCGGGTTGCAGGCGATGATCAACATGGCGGTCAACACACAGCTTGCGCCATCCAAGGGCATGACCCTGCCCTTTATCAGCTATGGCGGCTCGTCGATGCTCGCGCTGTCAGTCGGCTTCGGTCTGCTGCTCGCCTTTACGCGCCGAAACCCCTATCTCCTCCGCTCGCCTTATGTTGTAAAATGGAGCGGTCGATGAGGATCGTGCGTCATTTCGTTCTCGCCGCGGGAGGCACCGGGGGTCACATGATCCCCGCGCACGCGCTCGCGGCCGAACTGATGGAGCGTGGGCATCGCGTGGCGCTGATCACCGATGAGCGCGGAGCGCGGATTCCGGGGCTTTTCGAGGGCGCGCAGACGCATGTCATGCCCGCCGGACGGCTTGCGGGCGGGCCGCTGGGCTGGCTGAGGGCAGGTCGGTCGATCCTGTCGGGACGTGCGCTGGCCGCGCGGCTCTATGAGAGCTTCCAGCCGAGCGCGGTGATCGGTTTCGGCGGCTATCCCGCGCTGCCCGCGCTGCTCGCGGCGACGCGCGCGAGGATCCCGACTGCGATCCACGAACAGAATGCGGTGCTGGGGCGCGTCAACCGCTTCCTTGCGGGCAGGGTCGATGCGATCGTCACCGCCTATCCCGATGTCCAGCGGCTGAAAGATGGCTGGCTCGCCAAGACGCACCTGCTCGGCAACCCTGTGCGTGACGAGGTGCTGAGCTTACGCGAGCAACCCTTCCCCGCACTGTCCGAGGACGGCATCTTCCGCCTGCTCGTGACGGGCGGAAGCCAAGGGGCGACCGTGCTGTCGGACGTCGTGCCCGAGGCGCTGGGCCTGCTGCCACTCAATTTCCGCCGTCGGCTGCAGGTGACGCAGCAATGCCGCGTCGAGGATATCGACCGCGTGCGCGCGACCTATGCCGGCCTCGGCATTCCCGCCGACCTCGCCACCTACCTGCCCGACCTGCCCGAGCGGCTCGGCTGGGCGCATCTGGTGATCGCGCGCGCGGGCGCGTCGACCATCGCCGAACTCACGGCGGCGGGGCGCCCCGCGATCCTCGTGCCGTTGCCTTCGGCGACCGACAACCACCAGACCTACAATGTACGCGAGATGGTCGACGCCGGGGGCGCGCGCGCCATCCAGCAATCGGCCTTCACGCCCGTGGAGCTTGCCAAACAGATGCAGAAACTCGCGCTCGAACCCGGCGCGCTCGCCAATGCCGCGAAGCGCGCCTGGAATTGCGGCCGTCCCAATGCCGGGCGCGACCTCGCCGATCTCGTCGAGAATATCGGCCCGCAGCCCGTGGGCGGCGAGCCGATCCGCATGCGCCCCGCCGCCGCGCCCGTGATGGGCGGGCAGGGAGCGGTCGCATGAGGGGTGTGCCCACCGATATCGGGACTGTCCACTTCATCGGCATCGGCGGCATCGGCATGTCGGGCATTGCGCGCGTGATGGCCAATCTCGGCTACAAGGTGCAGGGTTCGGATGCGGCCGAGGGCGCGGTTGTCCAGGCGCTGCGCGAGCGCGGCATCCACGTGATGATCGGCCACAGGCCCGAGAATCTGGGCGATGCGCGCGTCGTCGTCACCTCGACCGCGATCCAGCGCGGCAATCCCGAGGTGGAGGCGGCGCTCGAGAAGCGCATTCCCGTGGTCCGCCGCGCCGAGATGCTCGCCGAGCTGATGCGGCTGAAGTCGACCGTCGCCATCGCGGGCACGCACGGCAAGACGACGACCACCTCGATGGTCGCCTGCCTACTCGATGCGGGCGGCTTCGATCCGACGGTGATCAATGGCGGCATCATCAATGCCTATGGTTCGAACGCGCGCGTCGGCGCGGGCGACTGGATGGTCGTCGAGGCCGATGAGAGCGACGGCAGCTTCCTGCGGCTCGACGGGACGATCGCGGTCGTCACCAATATCGATCCCGAGCATCTCGACCATTATGGCAGCTTCGACGCGGTCAAGGACGCGTTCGTCGAGTTCGTCGAGAACGTGCCTTTCTATGGCGCGGCTTTGCTCTGCCTCGATCATCCCGAGGTGCAGGCGATCCTCCCCAAGATCCGCGATCGCCGTATCGTGACCTATGGCTTCTCCGCGCAGGCCGATATCCGCGCCGAGAATGTGACGCCGATCCCGGGCGGCAACCGCTTCGACGTGGTCGTCCGCGACTTCGACGGCAATTTGCGCCGTATCGAGGGCGTAGAACTGCCCATGCCGGGGCGGCATAATGTCCAGAACGCGCTCGCCGCAATCGGCGTCGCGCTCGAAATGGGAATCGAGGACGCAAAGGTCGCCGAGGGTTTCCACAAGTTCGGCGGGGTCAAGCGGCGCTTCACGCGCGCGGGCGAAGTCGATGGCGTCACCATCATCGATGATTATGGCCATCATCCGGTCGAGATCCGCGCGGCGCTGGCCGCGGCGCGCGAGGGCGTAGCCGGCCGCGTGATTGCGGTCGTCCAACCGCACCGCTTCACGCGGCTGCGCGACCTGATGGACGATTTCCAGCAGGCCTTCAACGACGCCGATATCGTCTATGTCGCCCCCGTCTATCCCGCCGGCGAGCAACCGATCGAGGGCGTCGATGCGGCGGCGCTGGTCGAAGGACTGAAGGTGCGCGGGCATCGCGCGGCGAGCGAGATCGCGGGCGCCGAGGCGCTGGCGCAGGCGCTCGCGGGGACCGTGCGTACGGGCGACATGGTCGTCTGCCTCGGAGCGGGCGACATCACCAAATGGGCGGCGGGCCTTGCCGATGCGATCCGCGTGGCGCGTCAGGAGGTGGCGGCGTGAACGACCCCTTCGCGATCTGGTTCGATCTTTCGCACAAGGCGCTCGATGCGCAGCAGGCGCAGGTGAAGGCCGCGCAGCAGGCGCTGGACAAGGCCGTCGCGACGCAGGAAGCATCGGCAAAGGCGGCGAAGGCCAATGTCGAGTTGTGGAAGAGCTGGATGAGCCTGTGGGGCGTCCGATGAGCGCGGCGGTGCAGGCGCTCGACGGTATCCCCGCGCTTGCCGGTAGCGCCGAGGCGGGCGGGAGCCTTGCCGATTTCATCTGGTTCCGCACGGGCGGGCCCGCCGAATGGCTGGTGCGGCCCAAGGACGTCCAGGACCTGAGCCAGTTCCTCGCCGCGCTCGATCCCTCCGTGCCTGTGCTGCCCGTGGGCGTCGGGTCGAACCTGATCGTCCGAGACGGCGGCGTGCCCGGCGTTGTGGTGCGCCTGCCCAAGAGCTTCGCCAGGGTCAGCATCGAGCCCGGCAACCGCGTCCGCGCGGGTGGCGCGGCGATGGGGATCACCGTGGCGAGCGCGGCGCGCGATGCGGGGCTTGCGGGGCTTGAATTCCTGCGCGGGATTCCGGGAACGGTCGGCGGCGCGATCCGCATGAACGCGGGCGCCTATGGGCGCGAGGCTTCGGACATTTTCATCGAGACGACGCTGGTGCTGCGCGACGGTACCGTCGAGACCTGGCCCGCCGCGCGCCTTGGCTATACCTATCGCCATTCCGAACTGCCCGAGGGCGCGGTCGTCGTCGAGGCGTTGTTCGAGGGCGTGCCCGGCGACCCTGCCACGATCGGCGCCGAGATGGACCGCATCGCCGCCGAGCGCGAGGCCTCGCAGCCACTGCGCTCGCGCACGGGGGGATCGACCTTCAAGAACCCGTCGGGCGACAAGGCCTGGCGGCTGGTCGACGAGGCGGGCTGCCGCGGGCTGCAGATCGGTGACGCGCAGGTGTCCGAAAAGCACTGCAACTTCCTGCTCAACCTCGGCAGCGCCAGTTCGGCGCAGATAGAGGAACTGGGCGAGGAAGTGCGGCGGCGGGTGAAAGCGAAGTCGGGCGTCGAGCTCGAATGGGAAATCCAGCGTATTGGAGTGAAGGCGTGAGCGACCCGTTGCACATTGTGGTTCTGATGGGCGGCTGGTCGGCGGAGCGCGAGGTGTCGCTGATGAGCGGCAACGGCGTTGCCGATGCGCTCGAAAGCATGGGCCACAAGGTCACGCGGATCGATATGGGCCGCGATGTCGCGCAGCGGCTGGCCGAGGCGAAGGCGGACGTCGTGTTCAACGCGCTCCACGGTACGCCCGGCGAGGATGGCACCGTGCAGGGCATGATGGACCTGATGGGGCTCAAATATACGCATTCGGGCGTCGAGACCTCGGTGATCGCGATCGACAAGGAACTCACCAAGATGGTGCTGGTGCCGCACGGCATCCGCATGCCCGTGGGCCATATCGTCGAGAGCGAGAGTCTGTATTCAGCCGATCCGATCGCGCGGCCCTATGTGCTCAAGCCCGTCAACGAGGGTTCCTCGGTGGGCGTCGCGATTGTCACCGAAGGCGGCAATCACGGCTCTCCGATCGCACGCGAGTCCGAAGGACCGTGGAAGCATTTCGACCGGCTGCTTGCCGAGCCCTTCATCCGGGGGCGCGAGCTGACCGTGGCGGTGATGGGGGACCGCGCGCTCGCGGTCACTGAACTGAAGCCCAAGAGCGGCTTCTACGATTACGATGCCAAGTACACCGACGGGCTGACCACGCATGTCTGCCCCGCCGAGATCCCCGAGGATATCGCGGCGGCGGCGATGGAGATGGCACTGAAGGCGCACCGGCTGCTCGGCTGCAAGGGCACGTCGCGTTCGGATTTCCGCTGGGATGACGAACAGGGCGAGGCGGGCCTCTACCTGCTCGAGGTCAACACCCAGCCCGGCATGACGCCGCTGAGTCTCGTGCCCGAGCAGGCGAAATATTGCGGCATTTCCTATGCCGAGCTGTGCGACCGGATCGTGAGGGACGCCTTATGAGTACGGCTACCATCCGCCGCGGCCAGCCCGCGCGCGCCCGGCCCAAAG
Source organism: Sphingobium sp. FW306-1B-F04DB (assembly GCF_058781925.1). Classification (NCBI taxonomy): domain Bacteria; kingdom Pseudomonadati; phylum Pseudomonadota; class Alphaproteobacteria; order Sphingomonadales; family Sphingobiaceae; genus Sphingobium; species Sphingobium sp. FW306-1B-F04DB. The sequence goes on from NZ_JBYSXE010000010.1 coordinate 19,705, forward strand.
TGGGCAGCGGGCGACGCAAGGTCGCGCCGAAGAAGAAGGGGCTGCTCGAGCGACTGGCCGAGCACCTGCCCGTCGGCGTCGAGACGATCCAGCGCTGGCTCGGCTATGGCGTCGTCGTGGTCGGCGTGGGGCTTGCGGGCACCGCCGCGACCTTCATGGGGTTGCCGCAGATGGGCGGAGTGGCGGTCGCCGAGATGGTCGGTCGCGCGGGCTTCGAGGTGAAGCGCGTCGAGGTGACGGGGATCGACCGGATGGACCGGCTGACCGTCTATGCGGTCGCGCTCGACCAGCATTCGATGGCAATGCCGCTGGTTGACCTCGACAAGGTGCGCGGCGAGCTGCTGCACTATGGCTGGATCAAGGACGCGCGCGTTTCCCGGCGACTGCCCGACACGCTGGTGGTCGATATCGTCGAGCGCCAGCCCGCGGCGATATGGCAGAATGCGCAAACGCTCAACCTGATCGACCGCGACGGCGTCGTGCTTGAACCCGTCAAGATCGAGGCGATGCCCGATCTGCCGCTGCTGATCGGCGCGGACGCCAACAAGCAGGCGCAGGCGCTGGCCGCGCTGATGGAGGCGGCACCCTCACTGAAGCCTATGATGGCGGGCGCGACCTGGGTGGGCAATCGCCGCTGGGATCTTCGCTTCCAGTCGGGCGAGACACTGGCCTTGCCTGAGGGCGAGAAGGAAGCCGCCGCGGCGCTGGTCAAGTTCGCGCGGATGGACGGGATGGAGCGGCTGCTTGGACGTGGCTTCCTCAAGTTTGACATGCGGCTGCCCGACAGGTTCGTGGTGCGCGTGCCGCCGCAGGGAGCGAAAAAGCCGGTTGTGAACGAAGCGACTGCCGTGCCGGGGGCGGCAAGCGGTCAAGCGGAAACGGGGAAGGAAGACGGGGATGGCACAAGCGCGGGGTGACGGTCTGATCACTGCACTCGATATCGGTTCGTGGAAGGTTTCCGCGCTCATCGCCGAGCGCGGGGCGGGCGGCGAGCTCAACGTGCTTGCGACCGGGCAGCGCGAGAGCCAAGGCGTCAAGCGCGGCTATATCGCCGACATGCCTTCGACCGAAAAGGCGGTGCGCGAGGCGGTCGAGCAGGCCGAGCGGATCGCGGGCACCAATATCGAGGATGTCTGGGTGAGCTTCTCGGCGGGCGGGCTGGTGAGCGACATCGCGTCGGTCGAGGTCGAGCTGGGCGGGCATCGCATCGAGCAGGAGGACATAAACGAGCTGTTGGCCGCCGGGCGGAGCTCGATCGATCCCGACGGCCGCATGGTGCTCCATGCGCAGCCGACGCTCTATACGCTCGACGGGCTGCGCGGCGTCAAGAAGCCGTTGGGGCTCCATGCCGACCGGCTGGGCGTCGACATCCACGTTGTCGCCGCGGACGGCTCGCCGGTGCGCAATCTCGACCTGTGCGTGCGCTCGGCCCACCTTGAGGTGAAGTCGATCGTCGCCTCGCCCGTCGCGACGGGGATGGCGTGCCTGTCCGACGAGGAGCGCGAGCTGGGCGTCGCGCTGGTCGAGCTGGGCGCGGGGGTGACCAACGTCTCGCTGTTCGCGGGCGGCATGCTGGTCGGGCTGACCTCGATCCCCTTCGGCGCGGCCGACATCACCGACGACATCGCCTCGGCCTTCGGTACACGGCGCAACCATGCCGAGCGGATGAAATGTTTCTATGGCTCGGCGACCGCGACGCCGCGCGACAATCACGACATGATCGAGGTCGCGCCGATCTCGGCCGATGATGATCAGGGGGAAGGTGCGCGGATCACGCGCGCGCAGCTGATCGCGGTCATCCGGCAGCGGCTCGAGCATCTGGTCGGTGAGATCGGCAAGGCGCTCAACGAGCTTGGCTTTACCGGGCCGGTTGGCCGGCAGGTGGTGCTGACCGGCGGCGGCGCCGAGCTCAAGGGCATTGCCGATTATGCGCAGGGCGCGCTCGGCCGCGCGGTGCGCGTCGGGCGCCCGCGCGGGCTCAATGGCCTGCCTGATGCGCATAGCGGTCCGGGCTTCTGCACGCTGGCCGGACTGGTCCAATATGCCGCGAGCAACCCGGCCGATCTTCGGACCATCGTGCCAGCCCACCAGATGGTCCACCGCGTACAGGGTACGGGGTTGATCGAGCGGCTGATGGCGGCTTTCAAGGCGGGATATTGATGGTTACTGAGCTGAAAAATGGCAGAAGTTAAGAAATTTTGCTTGCGCGTTAACTTTTTAGGTGATTCGGTGAATCCAGTAGTGCACAAGTGTTCAGGGGCAACTGCTTCGCCCATGACGAAGCTTGGGGAGACAGTAAAATGAGCATCGAATTCATGCCGCCCGAAGTCGACGAACTTCGGCCGCGGATCAGTGTCATCGGCGTCGGCGGAGCGGGCGGCAACGCGATCGCGAACATGATGGCGAGCCAGGTTCAGGGCGTCGACTTCCTCGTCGCCAACACCGACGCGCAGGCGCTCAACGCGTCACCCGCGGAGCGGCGGATCCAGCTCGGCCTCAAGATCACGCAGGGCCTGGGCGCAGGTTCGCGCCCCGAGATCGGCCGCGCGGCCGCCGAAGAGGCTGCCGAGCAGATCGAGCGCGCGCTTGACGGCGCGCACATGTGCTTCGTCGCGGCCGGCATGGGCGGCGGCACGGGCACGGGCGCTGCGCCCGTGATCGCGAAGGCGGCCAGGGATCGGGGGATCCTGACCGTCGGCGTCGTCACCAAGCCGTTCAGCTTCGAGGGCAATCGCCGCATGAAGTCCGCCGATGCGGGCATCGCCGAGCTGCAGAAGCATGTCGACACGCTGATCGTCATTCCCAACCAGAATCTGTTCCTGATCGCCAATGCGAACACGACCTTCAAGGAAGCGTTCCAGATGGCCGACGAGGTCCTGCAGCAGGGCGTGCGCGGCATCACCGACCTGATGGTCATGCCTGGCCTCATCAACCTCGACTTCGCCGACGTCCGCTCGGTGATGGGCGAGATGGGTAAGGCAATGATGGGCACCGGCGAAGCCGAGGGCGACGGCCGCGCGATCGAGGCCGCGGAGAAGGCGATCGCCAACCCGCTGCTCGACGGTGTGAGCATGAAGGGCGCCAAGGGCGTCATCATCTCGATCACCGGCGGCGAGGACATGCGCCTGATGGAGGTCGACGAGGCCGCCAACCATATCCGCGAGCTGGTCGATCCCGATGCCAACATCATCTGGGGTTCGGCGTTCAACAACGATCTCGAGGGCAAGATCCGCGTCTCGGTCGTGGCGACGGGCATCGAGGCTGAAGCCGCGACGCAGGCCGAGCCCGCTCGCGTCTTTGCTTTCCCCACGGCACGCCAGCCGGTTGCTGAGAAGGTCGAGCCGGTGAAGCCCGTGATCGAGGAGGCGCCTGCACCGGTGCTCGAGGCGCCCGAGCCGATCGAGGCCGAGGCCGAGGCGGTAAGCTTCGAGGATGATGCGGTTACGGCGGCGGCCGACGAGCTGGTGCTCGATGCGGGCCGGATCGTCGACGAACCGGTCGCCGAGGAACCGCTCGACCTCCAGGTCGAGGCACCGCAAGAGAAGCCCGAATGGCTGGGCGCCAGCGACGACGAGCACCGCGCACCGCGCGTCTCGACGGGCGGCGGCACGCTGTTCGAACGGATGTCGAACATCGCGCGCGGCGCGGCACGCAAGGACGAAGAGGACGCGAACGGCAAGCCCGATCCGCTCGATATCCCCCGATTTCTGAACCGCCAGAACAACCAGTAATCATTATCCGATCAACGAGACGGTGCCGCCGGCTTAACCCCGGTTGGCACCGTTTCGCCGTTGTGGAGGCTTGCCATTCAGCCGGGCTTCATCGATCAAGCAATGCAGATCGACCTGTCATGACCCTTACAAGATCCTCTTCACGCTGGACCCTGCTGGCCGCAGCGGCGGTGCTCTGGACGCTGCCGATGCCCGCGCTTGCGCAGGCCGGTGATCGCAGCGCCGCGGGGCGCGCGCTTTCCGAAAATCTCAACACGCTGGCGATCGACACGCACAATGTCCGCGCGCTGATCGGCGCGGGCGATGCGGCGCTGACGCTCGACGATCCCAATGGCGCGATCGGCTTTTTCGGCCGTGCCGACGAAATCGACCCGCGCAACGGGCGGGTGAAGGCGGGGCTCGCGCGCGCGCTGCTGATGCTGGAAAGACCGCGCGAGGCGCTCAAGCTGTTCGATCAGGCGACAGGCCTGGGCGTGTCCGAGATCGAGGTCGCGCGCGACCGCGGGCTCGCCTACGACCTGCGCGGCGACCAGAAGCGTGCGCAGCGCGACTATGCGCTGGCGATGCGCCGCGGCGACGATCCCGAGGTGACTCGCCGCATGGCGCTATCGCTGGGCATTTCGGGAGACCGCGAAACGGCAATCAGGACGCTGACGCCGCTGCTCTACAAGCAGGACAAGGCAGCTTGGCGCGCGCGCGCCTTCATCCTCGCGATGACTGGCGATGTCGACGGCGCCAACGGGGTGGCGCGGCAGGTGATGCCGGGGAACCTTGCACGGCCGATGGGCTATTTCTTCAGCAGGCTGGGCGGGCTCTCTCCCGCTCAGAAGGCGGCAGCCGTGCATTACGGGCAAATGCCGTCGGACGGCCGTTCGGAGGCGCTGGTCTATGCGCAGGCCCCTGTCACCGAGCCGCTGGATACGCGTGCGGCGGATCAGCCGATTGCGGCCAAGCCCTCGCGCGAGCCGCGGCGGCGGCCGGGTTCGGGTGAGACCCAGCAACTTGCCGCAGTGAGCGCGGCTCCCGCCGCCACCGCCGCCATGAAACGGCCCGCGGCGGCGCCAGACAGTCAGGCGGTGATCGCAAATGTCGCCGACACTTCGCAGCCCAAGAGGGTGGGCGGCCGGCTTGACACGCGCATCGGTCCGCCGCCTCCCAATGCAACGCAGCCCTTCACCGCGGCCGCCGCGAAGCCCGTCCGCGTCGCGGGCATGACCGCATTGCCGCCGCCGTCCGGCGCGCCATCGCCATCAACTGCCAACAGCACGCCGGTTGCCGCAGCCGTCTCCCCGGCCACTACGCCGGTCGCGGCGGTGGCACCGGCCCCCGCAGCCGCGCCGGCGCGCTCGATCCTGGCCGATATCGTTGGCCGGCTCGAGCTGGAAGAGGCGGTCGTCGTTCCGCCGCCGGTGCCTGCGCCGCGCAAGGCCGCGGTGGCGACAGAGCCCAAGCCCGCCGCACCGGGCAAGGCGACCGAGCCTGAAAAGGCCGATCCCAAGAAACTCGATCCCAAGAAGGTCGATTCCAAAAAGACGGACGCGAAAAAGCCCGATCCCAAAAAGGCGGCCAAGGTCGATCCGAAAAAGGCCGAGCCTTCGCGCATCTGGGCGCAGATCGCGACGGGCGGCGACAAGGCGGCGCTCGGCCGCGACTATCAGAAGATGGTCAAGAAGGCGCCCGCCGCGTTCAAGGGCAAGACCGTCTGGACCGCACCCTATCGGTCGTCGCGGCGGCTGCTCGTCGGACCCTTCACCAGCCAGAAACAGGCGCAAGATTTCCTCGGCAAAGCCGGGGTCACGGGCTTTGCTTGGACGAGCGCCGCGGGCGAGGCGGTCGAGAAGCTGCCGCTCAAATGACGCTGGCACGCTATGCCAGCCATGCCGACCGCAGCCGAGGGCGCCTGCACGAAGAGCCGGGGGGTGCGGCGCGCGGCCCGCGCGACGCCTTTCAGCGCGACCGCGACCGGATCATCCACTCGATCGCCTTTCGCCGGCTGCGTCACAAGACGCAGGTGTTCATGGCGCCCGACGGCGACCATTTCCGCGTCCGCCTGACGCACAGCCTCGAGGTGGCGCAGATCGGCCGCACGATCGCGCGCGCGCTGGGGCTGAACGAGGATCTGACCGAGGCGCTCTGCCTTGCGCACGATATCGGCCATCCGCCCTTCGGCCATGCGGGCGAGGATGCGCTCGAAGCGGCTATGCTCAAGATTGGCGGCTTCGATCACAATGCGCAGACGCTGCGCACGCTGATGAAGCTCGAGACCCCCTATCCGCGCTGGGACGGGCTCAATCTGAGCTGGGAAACGCTCGAAGGGCTCGCCAAGCATAACGGCCCCGTCTTCAAGCCCGGTTGGGCGCTCGCCGAGGCCGACGCCGAATTTCCACTCGAACTCACGGGCTGGTCGTCGCTCGAGGCGCAGGTTGCAGCGCTGGCCGACGATATCGCCTATGACAACCACGACATCGACGACGGCGTTCGCGCCGGGCTGCTGACGGTCGACCAGTTGATGCAGGTGCCGCTCGTGGCCAGAGGGTGGGCCGATGTCACCGCGCGCTGTGAAGGGTGCAGCGCCAACCGGCTGCGGTCCGAACTGATCCGCTCGCAGATCGGGTTGATGGTGAACGACCTGATCGCGGAGACTGAGCGTCGCATCGCCGACGCGCGCGTCGAAAGCGTCGAGGATGTTCGCGCCGCCGGCCGCGCGCTGGTCGGCTTTTCGGACGAGATGCGCGATGCCGAGCGCGGGCTCAAGCGCTTCATGTATGCCAATCTGTATCACCACCCCGCCCAGCTCGCCGCCGCGGACTTTGCGCGGCGCATCGTCGCGGGGGTGTTCGCTGCCTATGATGCCGATCCTGGCCGGTTGCCCGAAGGCTGGCGCGAGACACTGCCCGCCGAAGAGCCCGCGCGCAGCCGCCATATCGCCGACTTCATCGCGGGCATGACCGACCGCTATGCGATCACGCGCTATCGCGAGCTGGTGGGTCCGGTCGACCCGCCCGAAGGGTTTTGAGATCAGCGCCTGAGCCATTGCGCTTGTCGAAAGCCGCTTGCGCAAGCGGTGGTCCTTGGCCTTAACCTCTTGCCGACAAAGGCTTCGGGGATCAACCATGACCTGGCTTTCGATCATTGAGCTCGTCGCGGCGCTGGAATGCGCGTTGATCGCGGGCACGTTCTTCGCCTTTTCCACCTTCGTGATGCAATCGCTGGCGAGCCGGCCCGCCGGCGAAGGGGCGGCCGCGATGCAGGCGATCAACCGAATCATATTGCGCTCCACCTTCCTGCCCGTCTTCCTGGGGACGGCGGCGCTCTGCGTGGGCATCGCGGGCTATGCGGCGATCGCGTGGGGACCGGAATCGCCGCGCCTTCTGGCGGCGTCGCTGCTTTATCTGATCGGCACCTTCGGCGTGACGATGTGGGCGAACGTGCCGCGCAACAACCTGCTCGACCGCGCCAATCCGGCGTCGAACGGGACCGTGGAACTGTGGACGCGCTATGTGCGCGAATGGAGTTTCTGGAACCATGTGCGCAGGATCGCCTGTCTGCTGGCAACCGCGCTCTTCATCGGGCTGCGCTGAAGGAGAGGCCCGCCCGTGAGAAATACGGGCGGACCATCCTGGGTCAGCGTGACGCCAATTGCTTGGTGGCGTCGAACCGCTCGACGTCGCTCAGCTTGAACGAGACGGGCCTGCCGTTGGAGACGCCGCTGACGCGATTGCCGCTGACGACGAGGCGGAACGTCGCGTTGCCCGGAAAGCGGTGGCCTGTGATGACCTTGCGCCGACCGGTCTCCGCGGTCTTGTAGACATAGGTGTAACCGTCATGCTCGAAGCGCGCTTCGGCGCTTTCTCCGGCGATGGCGGGTGTGCCGGCCAGTACGGCGGCGGCAGCGGAAATGATAAGCAGCATTCGCATGGTGTTCTCCCTTGCAGAATGCCGATCAGGTCCCCCGAGGCTTTGCCTTCTTGAGCGCATTATGCTGCACTGCAACAATGCGGGCGAACGCAAAGCGCGCAGTGACGATTGCGATAATGTAAAGCGTCGGATCGCGAATCTGCGGCGGCGCGCTTCAAATCCGCCGGCCGATGGTCTAAAGCGCCGCCTTTCCCGCTCTTGATCCGGAAGTTCGACGTGACCCTTTACGCCCGTTTCGCCGCGCATATCGACGCGGTGCTGGACCAGCTTGTTGCCGCGGGCGACCTGCCCGCCGATCTTGATCGCAAGAATGTGACGGTCGAGCCGCCGCGCGATACGTCGCATGGCGATCTCGCGACCAACGCCGCGATGGTGCTGGCCAAGCCCGCGGGGACCAATCCGCGCGCGCTCGCCGAAAAGATCTCGGCGGGACTGCAGGCGATCGCCGAGGTGGCGGCGGTAGAGGTCGCGGGACCGGGCTTCATCAACATGCGGCTTACCGACGACAGCTGGCGCGGTGAGCTTTCGGCGATCGTCGACGATGGCGATGATTATGGCCGTTCGAAGATGGGCGAGGGTCATACGGTCAATGTCGAATATGTCTCGGCCAATCCGACGGGGCCGATGCACATGGGGCATTGCCGTGGCGCGGTGGTGGGCGACGCGCTCGCTTCCTTGCTCGAATATGCCGGGCACAAGGTGATCCGCGAATATTATGTCAACGACGCGGGCGGGCAGGTCGACGTGCTCGCGCGTTCGACGCATCTCAGGTACCGCGAGGCGCTGGGCGAGGACATCGGCGCGATCCCCGAGGGGCTTTATCCGGGCGACTATCTGGTGCGGGTGGGGCAGGCGCTCGCCAGCGAGTTTGGCGACAGGTATGCCGCGGCGCCCGAGGGCGAATGGCTCAGGCTGTTCCGCGAGCGCGCGGTCGCGGCGATGCTCGAGATGATCAGGGCCGACCTCGCGCTGCTCGGCATCCATCACGACCTGTTCTCGTCCGAGGCGGAACTGCAGGCCGCGGGCAAGCCCGAGGCGGCAGAAAAGTGGTTGCGCGAGAAGGGGTTCGTCTATGACGGCGTGCTCGAGGCGCCCAAGGGCGAGACCCCCGAGGACTGGGAGCCCGTCGAGCTACCGCTGTTCCGCGCGACGCAGTTTGGCGACGATCAGGACCGGCCAATCAAGAAATCCGATGGGAGCTGGACCTATTTCGGTGCCGACCTCGCCTATCACTTCCAGAAGGCGCAGTCGGCGGACGAGCTGATCGACATCTGGGGCGCCGACCATGCGGGCACGGTCAAGCGCATCCAGGCGGCGGTGAAGGCGCTGACCGAGGGCAAGACGCGCTTCGACGTCAAGCTCGTCCAGATGGTGCGGCTGTTGCGCGGCGGCGAGCCCGTCAAGATGTCCAAGCGTGCGGGCAATTTCGTGACGCTCGCCGATGTCGTGAACGAGGTCGGCAAGGACGTCGTCCGCTTCACCATGCTGACCCGCAAGGCCGACGCGCAGATGGATTTCGACTTCGCCAAGGTGGTCGAGGCGTCGAAGGACAATCCCGTATTCTACGTGCAGTACGCGCACGCCCGGATACGCTCGGTCAACCGCAAGGCGGCCGAGGCGGGTATCGTGTGCGAAAGCGCCGACCTGTCGCTGCTCGACGGCGAGGAGCTGAAGCTGGTCAAGCTGGCGGCGCAGTTCCCGCGCATCGTCGAAAGCGCGGCGTCGGCGCGCGAGCCGCACCGCATCGCCTTCTACCTTTTCGATCTGGCAGCGGCTTTCCACGCGCTCTGGAACATGGGCAACGACTCGCCCGAGCGCCGCTTCCTCGTGGCGAATGATCCCGCGACGACGTGCGCGAGGCTTTTCCTTGCCAACGCGATCGGGCAGATTGTCCGTAACGGGCTGGCGATCATGGGGGTGGCCGCCGTCGAGGAGATGCAGTGATGAGCGATTACGGGCGCGGCGGGCTGGACCTTCGCGAGGAGGACCGGTTGCCTTGGCTCGAGCCGGTCGAGGATGTCGGCGAGGATCGCCCGACGGTCTCTTCGATGAAGCTCGTGGGCGGCGTCGTCGCGGCGCTGGCGGCGCTCGGCATCGTGATCGCGGGCGTGTCGTGGTTCCGCAACCGCGACACCGGGACCGAGGGCGACGGCTCGCTGATCCAGGCGCCGGCGGGTGACTACAAGGTCAAGCCCGAGGCGCCCGGCGGGATGAAGGTCGAGGGGCAGGGCGATACCAGCTTCGCGACGAGCGAAGGCGCCGAGGCGACGGGCAAGATCGACACGAACGCCGTGGCCGAGGCGCCGGTGCAGGGCCAGGTGGTGAAGCAGCCCGCGCAGCGCACCGAGCGCGCGCCGGCCCCCGTTGCGGCGGCCAAGGTGGCCGAGGGCGGTGAGCTGCCTGCACCCAGGGCGGCGGCGTCGACGATGCCGCGCCCCGTCGGCACCGGCCCCGGCGGCTCGCTCATCCAGCTCGGCGCTTATGGCAGCGAGGCACTGGCCAATGCGGCGTGGAAGCGGATGAGCCAGCGTTTCAGGTTCCTCGCGGACCTCCCCACCTCGATCGTGCCGGTGAAGGTTGGCGAAAACACGCTGTACCGCCTGCGGGTGAATGCAGGATCGAGTGGACAGGCGGCCGAGCTTTGCGGCAAACTCAAGGTGGCGGGGGAAAGTTGTCTCATCGCCAGCAACTAGGGGGGGCGGCGTTCCTATGAAGCCGGTGATTTTCGGGCTGTCGGGCGCGGTTCTGACCGACGACGAGCGGAGTTTCTTCAGGGAGGCCGATCCCGCCGGCTATATCCTGTTCAAGCGCAATGTCGCCGATCGCGAGCAGTTGCGGCGGCTGACCGATGATCTGCGGTCGATCGCGGGACGCGATGAGCTTGCGATCCTGATCGACCAGGAGGGCGGACGCGTCGCGCGGATGCAGCCGCCGGTCTGGCCGAGCTTCCCCGCGGGCGCGCCCTTTGGCGCTCTTTACGACAAGGCGCCCGCTTCGGCGATCGAGGCGGCGCGTGCAAATGCCGAGGCGATCGCGCTGACGCTGTCCGAGGTCGGGATCACCGTCGACTGCCTGCCGCTGCTCGACGTGCGCCAGCCGGGCGCGAGCGACGTCATCGGCGACCGCTCCTTCGGCAGCGACCCGATGCGCGTGGCCGCACTCGGGCGCGCGGTACTCGACGGCCTCAGGCGCGGCGGCTGCGTCGGCGTGGTCAAGCATATGCCGGGCCACGGCCGCGCGATGGTCGACACGCATCACGCGCTTCCCGTCGTCGAGGCAAGCGACGAAGAGCTCGAATCCGACATCGCGCCTTTCCGCACGCTGAAGGACGCGCCGATGGGGATGAGTGCGCATATCGTCTACAAGGCGTGGGATCCCGAACGTCCCGCGACGCTGTCGCCGATCGTGATCGAGGAGATCATCCGCAAGCGCATCGGCTTCGACGGACTGCTGATGACCGACGATATCGACATGAAGGCGCTGTCGGGTACCGGCGGCGAAAAAGCCGCTGCCGCGGTGGCCGTGGGATGCGACATCGCGCTCGATTGCTGGGCGCGGATGGACGAGATGATCGACATTGCCAATGCGCTGGGCGAGATTCGCCCGGAATCGCGGGCGCGGCTCGATCGCGCGATGGCGACGATCGCGGCGGAGCCCAAGGGCGATTTCGCGGCGCTGGTCGAGAAGCGCGATGCGCTTCTCGCCTATGCATGAACCACGAACTGTTCTTCGAGGATGAGGCGCCCGAGGTAGCGGGGGAGCGGCTGACGCTCCACCTCGAAAGCTGGGAAGGGCCGCTCGACCTGCTGCTCGCGTTGGCGCGCGTGCAGAAGGTCGATCTGCGCGAAATCTCGATCCTTGCGCTCGTCGAACAGTATCTCGAATTCCTCAACGAGGCCAAGGCGCTCAAGCTCGAGATCGCGGCGGACTATCTGGTGATGGCGGCGTGGCTCGCCTATCTCAAATCCTGCCTGTTGCTGCCGCGCGATGTCGAGGCCGATCCGAGCCCTGAGGAGCTGGCGCTGAGGCTCCAGCTGCGGCTCCAGCGCCTGAATGCGATGCGCGAGGCGGGCGCGCGGCTCGTCGGGCGCGACCGGCTGGGGCGCGACGTGTTCATGCGCGGCGCGCCCGAGGGGTTGCGAACGATCCGAAAGAGTCTGTGGCATGCCGATCTCTACGAGCTGATAGCCGCCTATGGCGTGGTCAAGGCCAGGACGCAGCCTGCCTGGCACCAGGTGCAACGTCGCCCTGTGATGACGCTCGAAGAGGCTTTGCAACGCGTCGAGCGGCTCATCGGTGAGAGCATCGAGTGGGCCGAGATAGGAAGCTTCCTCCCCGACGGGCTCGGCGGCGAACTCAGGCGCTCGGCGCTGGCGTCGAGTTTCGTCGCGGCGCTCGAGCTCGCCAAGCAGGGGCGCGTGGCGTTGAAGCAGGAAGCCGCCTTCGCCCCGCTCTATATCAGGGGTACGCAGTGAATCCGCCCGACGATACGCAGCGCGCGGTCGAGGCCGCGCTTTTCGCTGCCGGGGCGCCGCTGACGATTGCCGATATCCAGTCGCATGTCGGTCCCGCCGCCGATGTGAAGGCCGCGCTGGCGCAATTGCAGCAGGATTATGCGGGGCGCGGGATCGAACTGGTCGAGCGTGGCGGGCGCTGGCACTTCCAGACCGCCGCCGACCTCGCGCACATATTGCGCCGCGAGCGCGAGGAACCGCGCAAGCTGACGCGCGCGGGAATCGAGACGCTGGCGATCATCGCCTATCACGAGCCCGTCAGCCGCGCGGAGATCGAGGCGATCCGCGGTGTGCAGATTTCAAAAGGTACGCTCGATGTGCTGATGGAGGCGGGCTGGGTGCGGCCCGCGGGACGGCGCGAAGTGCCCGGGCGACCGCTCACTTATGCGACGACGCCCGATTTCCTGTCGCATTTCGGCCTTGAGAGCCGGCGCGACCTGCCGGGGATCGACGATCTGCGTGCTGCGGGGCTGCTCGATCCCGTCGATCTGGCGTTCGCGGAGCTTGAACTGGAAAGCCCCGACGATAGCGACTAGATAGAGTCGGTGATTGTCATCGTTTTTGCATGATCCTGCCGCAAAGCGCCGCGTCGCTTTCGACCGATCCTGCTTCGAGGAGAGAATATAATGGGTGGACTGAGCCTGTGGCATTGGCTCGTTGTCGGTGTCGTCATCCTGCTGCTTTTCGGCAAAGGCCGCTTCTCGGACATGATGGGTGACGTCGCAAAGGGCCTCAAGAGCTTCAAGAAGGGCATGGCCGAGGATGAAGAGCCGGCCAAGCCTGCCCCGCGAATCGAAACGCAGAAGACCGTCGAGCCGACCGTCGAGCCGCAGGCCCGCCCCGTCGGCGAGGATCGTCCTGCCAACTGAGCCGGCGGCGCTTGCCACCAAGCACGCACGGGATTAGCGCGCTCGCATGTTCGATATCGCACCGACCGAATTGCTGCTGTGCGCGATCGTCGCGCTGTTGGTGATCGGTCCCAAGGACCTGCCCAAGGCAATGCGCGTGGTCGGCCACTGGGTCGGTCGCGCGCGCGGGATCGCGCGCCATTTCCGCGCGGGCTTCGACACGATGGTGCGCGAGGCCGAGCTCGAGGAAATGGAAAAGAAGTGGCGTGAGGAGAATGAGCGTATCATGCGCGAGCATCCCGTCGCGGCGGAGAGCGATGCCGATTCCCCCGCGCAGATGACGCCGCAGCCCGAGATCATCGATGCACCCGCGGCCGCCGAGCCCGGGCCGGAGCAGAAGCCGGCGGGGTCAGCGACGGGGCAGCTTGATTTCGGGCTCGACGCGGACAAGCCGCAATGAGGGACATCGACGACACGCGCGCGCCGCTGCTCGAGCATCTGATCGAGCTCAGGCAACGGATGCTCTGGTCGGTCGCCGCGCTCGGCGTCGCGTTCGTGATCTCCTTCTATTTCGCCAGGCCGATCTTTTCCTTCCTCGTCCAGCCGCTGGTCGCGGCGGGGCAGGGCAAGATCATCTACACCCAGGTGTTCGAGGCGTTCTTCGTCCAGATCAAGGTCGCGCTGTTCGCGGCGATGATGATCGCCTTCCCCGTGATCGCTACGCAGCTCTGGCAGTTTGTTGCGCCGGGCCTCTATCGCCAGGAGAAGAAGGCGCTGCTGCCCTTCCTGGTCGCGACTCCGGTGCTGTTCCTCGCGGGTGCGTCGCTCGCCTATTTCTTCGCGGTCCCCGTCGCGCTGCGCTTCCTGCTCAGCTTCCAGGGCGATCTGGGGGGAATCGAGCAGGAAGCGTTGCCCGCGGTCGGCAATTATCTCTCGTTCATCATGCAGTTCATCATGGCGTTCGGCATCGCGTTCCTGACGCCCGTCCTGCTGATGCTGCTCGAGCGCGCCGGAATCGTCACGCGACAGCAACTCGTCGGCGCGCGGCGCTATATGATCGTCGTGGCGTTCGTGATCGCCGCGGTGTTCACGCCCCCCGACGTCGTCTCGCAGCTGATGCTCGCGGTGCCGCTGGTGCTGCTCTACGAGATGACGCTGGTGACGATATGGTTCACCGAGCGGCGCCGCGCGCGACAGGTGAGCGCGTCGGAAGACTGAAGGCGGCCGTGCGTCAGCAACGACACGGCCACCTTCGTCCCGTCAGTCGATGGCGTCCTCGCCGGCTTCGCCGACCGACTTGATATCCTGACCGGCCCCCTGGACGGTGTTGCAGGCCGATACGAGCAGGCCGCTCGCGATCATCATCAACGCCAGATACTTGCGGATCATCGATCTTCTCCAATGAGGCTGCTCTGCTGGCAGCGTCGGCGATTCAATGTCTGGAGAGCGGATTCGGTTCCGTAACGAACCGCGACAAAAAATGAGGCCCGAACATGCCACCGGGGGGGAGGGGGTTGGCATGTCCGGGCCCTTGTCTTGGATAGCGAGAGCGGGGGGGCAAAAGGTCACTATCCAAGCTTCAAAACGGCTCGTGCAGGCTTTGGTTCCGCGCAGGGCAAATTTTTTTGGGAGGGACGTAAATCGCGGGAAAGCTTTTGGATTGCGGCGGTTAGAAGCCGCGCTCCGCAGCGACGGTCGGCAGGATCAGCGAAAGTTCGCCGGCTTCCGCGTCGCGATCGAGCGGCGAACGCAGCTGGCGCGACAATCCCTCGATGACGCGGCCGAAGCGATCCCGGAGCCGGGGCTCTATCCCCGTAGTGCCCGCGAGCGCGGCTGACTGCACCGAGAGGCGGGCGCCGCCCTCCCCGACGGGGCGCAGCGTGATGACGATCCGTGCCTTGGGATCGCCGATCATTGCGAGTTCGATCAGTTCGGTCAGCAGGAAGGCGACGGGGACCGCGACGTCCTGCGAAACGTTGCATGTGGCGAGATCGAGCGTGATGACCGGACCGAGCTCGCCTTCGGGCACCGAGCCCCGCAGATTCTGGGCGAGTTCGCCGATCAGCTTGCGCAGTTCGACGCCGCGATTTTCCTCGAGTTCGGCGTAGTGATTGCGGTGCACCACCGAAAGCGCGTCGACGCGGCGCTGGATCGAGGCATAGGCGCGCGCGGCTTCGGGGGCGTCGGCGCCACGTGCGTGCAGATTGATCAGGCTGGCGACGACCTGGAGGTTGTTCTTGACGCGGTGATGGACCTCGCGCGTGAGCCGGGTCTGGCGCACAAGCCCTTCGGCGAGCTCGGACTCGTGCTTCGAGATCATCTCGGTGATGGTATGGAAGGTCGAACCGAGCTGGCGCAGTTCCTGCGCCGAAGTGGGCTCGCTGACGGGGTCGAGGATCTCGCCGGGCTGATAGGCCGAGACCTCGCGCTCGAGCCGGCGCAGCGGCCGGATGAGCAGGCGATCGACGACCAGCCAGCCGATCACGGCGGCGGAGGCCCACATCACCAGCGGCAAAAGGATAGCGACGATCTCGGCGGTGCTGAAGGGTTCGCGCGCGACGGTCATCTCCACCGACAGCCCGGTGGCGCCGACGGGCGCGGACAGCGTGTCGCGCCCCGTCAGCCCCATCCTGCCCGGATATTCGATCAACGGCAGCGTTTCATCGGGCGCGATCAGCGAAAGCGCGTAATCGGGCACGAAACCGCCGGGCGCGCCGACCGCGGCCAGCGTCTCACGCGAATAGGTGATCAGCCCGACAAAAGCGCCACCGCTGCCGCCGACGACGATCTCCAGCCGCCCGTCGCTGAGCTCGATTTGCGGCGAGCCGCCGGGCTGCAGCGAGAGCGTGCTTGGTCGCAGCACGGCAAAGCCCGGCGTTGCGCAGACCGACGCCGAGGCTGGTCCGAAAATCGCGAAGGGGGCCGCCGAACCACCCTGCGCCGACATTATCCCCGACAGGCGTGCGCAAACCGCGGGGTCGTCGGGGTTTTCCGCCAGCGTTTCCATCACGACACGCGTCGCCGAAATGTCCGAGGCGATCGTCGCCGCGAGCTTGCGCGAGCTTTCGGTGAGCGCGATCCGCATCTGCGCCTGATTTTCGAGGTCCGCGGTGCGGCTCGACTGGAGCGTCGCGAAAAAGGCGATGAGCCCCAGCGGCAGCAGTGCGAGGCTGAGGATCAGGAAGAGCTTGAAGCCCGTGGAAAGATGCGCGAGGCGCGGCTCGCGCGCCGCCGGACGGGCTGCTTCAGCGCCGGATCCGCGCGGCATCACGGGGCCTCAGCCGAGTTTGCCGAGAAGATCGAGCATTTCGGAGGGAACGGCCTCATCGACGGTTTTCTGGTAAATGGAACGCAGCGCCTGACCAACATCGCGGGGGTTGGCCTGGCGGGCATGGCCTGCGCGCTTGTCCTTCTTGGCGCTCGCGGAAGACGGGGCCGACTTTTTTACCTTATCTTTTGTCGACACCGGCGGTGAATCCCCCTGCACAGCTACTTGCAAAGCCCGAACACAGGCACCTCTCTGGCCGAAAACCCCTCGCCGATCAAATGGCAAGACGCGCGCGGCTTTTTTGATGATTGCTGGATGAAACAAAAAACTCGCTGGTTTGTTCCAGACTGTTACGCATCTGTATCCGCCTTTGGCGTGGTTGGGAAAGGCTTGTCATGATCCCGCGCACGCCGCACAAGAACCGCTTTCACGGGAGCTTCGCATCAATGACGCTTGGTCAGCAACTGGCGCCGCATCTTCCCTTCCTTCGCCGCTACGCGCGTGCGCTCACGGGCAGTCAGGGTCATGGCGACACCTATGTTCGCGCCACTTTGGAAGCGATTGTCGACGCCCCCGAGCAGTTCCCGCGCGAAGTCGACCCGCGGCTGGGGCTCTACCGGACCTTTCAGGCGATCTGGTCGTCGAGCAATGTCGACGGGGAGGCGGTGCCCGCGGAAACGGGGCGCCCCGAATCGATTGCGCAGGCGCGGCTGGCGCAGATCACGCCCTTGTCGCGTCAGGCACTGCTGCTCACCTCGATGGAAGGCTTTACCACCGAGGATGTTGCCTTTCTGATCGATGCCGAGCCCGAGGAGGTAGACACGCTTGTCGCCGACGCGCTCGCCGAAATCGAGCGCCAGACACGCGCCGATGTGCTGATCATCGAGGATGAACCGATCATCGCGATGGATATCGAGACGATCGTGCGCGATCTGGGACATGATGTGACGGGCGTGGCGGTAACGCGTGACGAAGCGGTCGCGCTCGCCAAGGCGCGTCGCCCGGGTCTTGTCCTTGCCGATATCCAGCTCGCCGACGACAGCAGCGGCATCGACGCGGTCAAGGACATATTGCGCGAATTCAGCGTGCCGGTGATCTTCATCACCGCCTTCCCCGAGCGTCTGCTGACGGGCGAGCGCCCCGAGCCGACCTTCCTGATCACCAAGCCCTTCCAGCGCTCGACCGTGAAGGCGGCGATCGCGCAGGCGCTGTTTTTCGATCAGGCGACGGTTCCGGCTTGAGCCACAATCGCACGCCTGCGGAACTGCGGCCGGGTTTCTGCGTTGGTTTCGTTGAAGTTACGAAAAAATGCAGGGTCCCAGTCGCATGGCAAGGAAAGACGAAATCCATATCGAAGCCGAAGATGCGCGCGCTGGCTGGACGCCCCATGTGACGCGCTATGTGCTTGGCATCTCACTCGTGGCGGTAGTGGTGCTGTTTGCATTCGTCGTTCTGCTTTGATCTTGCACATTCCGGGGATTTCATTGGCCGCTGGCGCGGCGGAGTGCTAATTTTGCACTTGCGAAGGCGGCGATTCGGAGAATTGGCCGGGCTGGGGACATGATGGGCAAGGACTTACCTCACACATCGTCGGAAGCCCCGGAGGACGACGGTCCGGATCCGAGTTTCGTGCCGCACGTGCCGCTGGCCGATGACGCATTCAAGGCCGAGTTGGCCGCGGTCATCCCGCATCTGCGCGCCTTTGGCCGGTCGCTGTCGGGCAATGCCGACCTTGCCGACGACCTCGTCCAGGAAACGCTGATGAAGGCCTGGGCGGCGCGTAAGCGCTTTCAGGCGGGCACCAACATGCGTGCGTGGACCTTCATCATCCTGCGCAATCTTTATCTCTCGCAGATGCGCCGCGCCCGCTTCAAGGGCGAGTGGGACGACCTTGCCGCCGACAAGATTCTGGCGGCGCCCGCCAGCCAGGATCGCCACGTCGAGCTCGCGGACATGCAGCGTGCGCTGATGCTGCTCCCGCAACCGCAGCGCGAGGCGCTGATCCTGGTCGGCGCGGGCGGCTTCGCCTATGAGGAAGCCGCGGAAATCTGCGGCGTCGCGGTCGGCACGATCAAGAGCCGCGTGGCGCGCGGTCGCGTTGCGCTTGAGCAGATTATGGAAGAAAATGTGCTGACGCCGCGCCATACGCAGGACGGCGACAGCGGCCGTTCGGCGCTCGAGACGATCATGGAGCAGGTCGACGAACTCAGCCGCGACCGCTGAGCGGCCGCTGGCTCAACGCAACCGGTCAAGCAGCGCGCGCATCTCTGCCGGTGCTTGACCCAGCCGTTCGTGAAAGGCGGCCCGCAACGCATCTCCCACGCCGTCGGCGCGCCGGGGACGCGACACCAGCACCGGGCGCTCGTTCACGTTGCAGTCCTGATTCTTCCTGTCGTGCATGCGGTCATAACGCCGCGATGCGCGGCTGGTTGCGTGGCGGGTGTCTTTTGCCATGCGGTATCGGTAAGGCAGTTGCATGGATGCCACACATGCCATTTCCGAAGCGCTGCGGCGTGCCGAAAACCACGCGCCGTTTCTGAGACTTATGATCGAACGCAACGCCGATGTGGCGGATGTGCTGCGGACCGACGGCGTCGCCGCGGCAATGACGCTGGCGCGCGCAAAGGCCGTGGCCGAGCCCGATGTCGCGCGTTCGCTGCGCATCGAGCGCCAGGGACTGGCGCTGGCGCTCGCGATCGGAGACCTTGCCGGCGTGCTGAGCTTCGAAGAGGTCGTGGCCGAGCTGTCCGACCTCGCCGACCGCGCGCTCGATCGTGCGATTGCCGCGGCGATCGCCGAGCGAACGCCAGATGCCGAGCCACGCGGGTTCGCGGTGCTGGGGCTGGGCAAGCACGGCAGCCGCGAACTCAACTATTCGTCGGATATCGACCCGATCCTGATCTTCGATCCCGAGACGCTGCCGCGTCGCGCGCGCGAGGAGCCGGTGGAAGCCGCGGTACGGATCGGACGACGCATTGTCGAGCTGCTCCAAACGCGCGATGCCGACGGCTATGTGTTCCGCGTGGACCTGCGGCTGCGCCCCTCTCCCGAGGCAACGCCCATCGCGCTGCCGCTCAATGCCGCGATCTCTTATTATGAATCGAGCGCGCTCCCGTGGGAGCGCGCCGCCTTCATCCGCGCGCGCGCGGCGGCAGGGGACAAGGCACTCGGCACCGAATTCCTCGACGCGATCCGCCCCTTCGTCTGGCGGCGCGGCCTCGATTATGGCGCGATCGCCGAGATCCGCGGCATTTCGCGCCGGATTCGCGACCATCACGTCCAGGGCCAGAAATTCGGCCCCGGCTACGACCTGAAGCGCGGGCGCGGCGGCATAAGAGAGGTCGAGTTCTTCGCGCAGATCCACCAGCTCATTTATGGCGGGCGCGAAACCACGCTGCGGGTGCCCGCGACGCTCGACGCGCTTGCCGCGCTTGGCGAGTCAGGACGCATCGAACGAGACGTCGAGGATGTGCTCTCCGGCTCCTACCGGCTTTACCGGACGATCGAGCACCGGCTGCAAATGGTCGACGACCAGCAGACGCACAGCCTGCCGCGCGACGCCGCCGCGCTCGACAATGTCGCGCGGCTGCACGGCCTTGCGGAGGGCGCCGAACTGGTCGACATGCTCGCGGGGCCGGTCGAGACGGTGGGCCGGATCTATGACCATCTCGACGATGACGGCGAGGAAATGCGCGCGCTTCCGGGCGATTCCGACCAACTCGAGCGGCAATTGGGCGAAGCGGGCTTTCCCGATCCGCCGGCGGCGCTTTCGCGCATCCAGAAATGGCGCGACGGCTCGATCCGCGCGCTCAGGACTGATACAGCACGCTCGGCGCTCGAGGCGGTGCTGCCGGGGCTGGTCGCAGCACTCGGGAAGTCGCCCGATCCCAACGCGGCACTCAACCGGCTCGACGACATCATCCACAAGCTGCCGAGCGCGATAAACCTGTTCCGGCTGCTCGACGCGCGCCCGGCGCTGGCGTGGTTGCTGGGCGACATATTGAGCCACGCCCCCGCACTGGCCGAACAATTGGGGCGTCGCCCCGAGCTGCTCGACGGGCTGATCGATGCGAGCGCGCTCGATCCGGCGCCCCCCGTCGAACAGCTTGCCGCCGAACTGGCGCGCTGCGAGCGGGGCGCCGATTACCAGCAGATGCTCGATTCGGTGCGGCAGAAGGTCAATGAGCGACGCTTTGCGCTGGGTGTCCAGATCGTCGAGGGCGCGGGCGACCCGATCGAGGTGGCGGGGGGCTATGCGCGCGTTGCAGAGGCCGCGATCGACGTGCTGGGCAAGGCCGCGATCGCCGAGTTCCAGACGGCGCATGGTCGCGTGCCCGACAGCGAGATGGCGATCATCGGCCTGGGGCGGCTGGGCGGCGGCGCGCTGACGCATGCCTCGGACCTCGACCTCGTCTATGTCTTTACGGGCAGCCACGAGGCCGAGTCCGACGGGGCCAAGCCGCTGGGTGCGGTCCAGTATTACAACCGGCTGGCACAACGGATCAGCGCCGCGCTCTCGGTGCCCACCGCCTCGGGGCCGCTCTATGAGGTCGATACGCGGCTCAGGCCGTCGGGGGCGCAGGGGCCGCTCGCGGTGTCGCTCAGCGGGTTCGAGCGCTACCAGCGCGAAAGCGCCTGGACCTGGGAGCATATGGCGCTGTGCCGCGCGCGGCCCGTTTTCGGCTCGGAGCATGCGCGTGCGGCGCTGGCGGCCAGCATCGCAGACATTCTGGAACAGCCGCACGATCCCGCCAAGCTGCTCGCCGATGCGGTGTCGATGCGCGCCGAGATGGCCAGGCACAAACCCGCCTGCGGGCCGTTCGACGTCAAGCTGATCGAGGGCGGGCTGGTCGACCTCGAATTCTGCATCCATACGACGCAGTTGCGCCATCGCATGGGTTTTGACCCCCAGCTTCGCCGCGCGCTTGCCGCGCTGATCGCGCAAGGGCATTTGCCCGAGGCGCTGACCGAAGCCTATGAGCTGCTAGCGCGCATGCTGGTGACGCTGCGGCTGGTGTCGCCCTCATGCGAGGAGCCCGCTGAAGCGACGCAGCGCCTCGTGGCGCGCGCCTGCCGGCAGGAAAGCTGGAATGCGCTGCTCGATGCCTATGCCGATGCGCGCGCCGCGGTCAGCCAGAGCTGGCACCGCGTCGTTTCCGAAACCGAGGAGGTCGATTGATGTTGAACGCCGGCGATGCCGCACCTGATGTGATGCTCACCATGCCCGACGGCAGCACGAGAAAGCTGTCCGATTGGCGGGGCGCGCCGCTCGTGCTCTATTTCTACCCCAAGGACGACACGGCGGGCTGCACCGCAGAGGCGCAGGCCTTCACCGCGTTGATCGGCGATTTCGGGACGGCGGACGCGGCGGTGCTCGGCGTGTCGAAGGACACGCCCGTCAAGCACGGCAAATTCATCGCCAAGTACGATCTCAAGGTCGCGCTCGCGACCGATGCCGATGGCAGCGTGTGCGAAGCCTTTGGCACCTGGGTCGAAAAGAGCATGTATGGCCGCAGCTATATGGGAATCGAGCGCGCCACCTTCCTGATCGACAAAGCGGGCGGGATTGCCCAGATCTGGCGCAAGGTGAAGGTGAAGGGACATGCCGAAGAGGTGCTCGAGGCGGTGAGGGCGCTGGGCTGAAGCATGGAAAGCCTGACTGCTGCGATCCGCGGCGTGCTGCTGGCCGATGAGCCTGCAGACAAGGTGCGGTTGGCGCGACGTGCCGCGCGCGAATGGCGGCTGGGCCGGCTGGCGCATGATTTTTCGGTGGCGCTGCCTGATCGGCCGGCGCGCCCCGATCGCCCCGAACTGCTGCCCCCCAACCGCATGCCCAAGCGCGGCAAGGGCGGTTCGGAGCGCGGGCGGATCGCGCTGCTCCATGCGCTGGCGCATATCGAGTTCGTGGCGATCGACCTTGCCTTCGACATGGCGGGACGCTTTGGCGCCGGATTTCCGCGCGGTTTCGTCGATGACTGGATGAAGGTCGGCGCCGACGAGGCGATGCACTTCGCGCTGCTCGACCGGCGGTTGCGAACGCTTGGCAGCCATTACGGCGCGCATCCCGCGCATGACGGCTTGTGGGAGGCGGCCGAGGAGACCGCGCACGACGCGATGGCACGGCTCGCTGTGGTCCCGATGGTGCTCGAGGCGCGCGGGCTCGACATCACACCGACGACGATCGAGCGCTTTCGTGGTGCCGGCGACGAGCCCTCGGCGCGTATCCTCCAGCGGATCATGACCGACGAGATTCGGCATGTCTCCGCGGGCACGCGCTGGTTCAGCTGGGCGTGCGAACGCAACGATTCGGACCCGGTTAACAAATGGAAAACACTGGTAAACCGCCATTTTCGCGGTGTGCTGAAGCCGCCATTCAACAACTCGGCGCGGGCCGCAGCCGGTTTAACGCAAGATTTCTACTTATGACTTGTAGAAGCCGGCCGGGCTTTTCAGAAAGGCTGGGCATCACAAAGGGTGGGGCAAGCCCGGTGCAGGAATCATCGAACACACGCTGGTCGCGATCGGCGTAACAAGGCCGATCTCTGGGGGTCGCATGGGCGTGAGTATGTATTTCAAGAACGTATTTGCTGTGGGCGGGTTCCGTACTGGTGCGCGCATCCCCGAAATTCTTGCGATTGCTGCCGCGATCGTCGCTGCGCCCGCCGCGCACGCCGAGACCGAGACCGCCGCCAGCGCCAATGCTGCCGTCGCAGCTGCGTCCGCCCCCGCCACCGGGGGCGTTTTTGAACGCGCCGCGCCACGCGAGTCTGCCGCCGATCCGCAGTATCGTTCGCTCTTCCTGTCGTGGAAGAAGCTCGACCAGGTCGGCACGCAGGGCAGCGTCTCTATACCGTCGCAGCGTCCCGTCGACCTGCTGACCTTCACCTCCAATTTCGGTTTCCGTTCGGATCCGTTCCGCGGCAGCCGCGCGATGCACGCGGGTGTCGACATTCCGGGCCCGATGGGCACCCCGATCTACGCCACTGCCGACGGCGTCGTAGGCCGCGCCCAGCGCCTGGGCGGCTATGGCAATTATGTCGAGATCGAGCACGGCCAGGGCATCCAGACGCGTTATGGCCATATGTCGGCGATCCTCGTTGCGGCCAACACGCGCGTGAAGCGCGGCCAGCTGATCGGGCGCATGGGCTCGACCGGCCGCTCGACGGGCAGCCACCTCCATTATGAAGTTCGCCTGGACGGGCGCGCGGTCAACCCGATGCCCTTCCTCCAGTCGTCCGATTATCTCGTTGCCCTGCAGCAGCGTGAGAACGCCGGCACCACCCGCGTTGCGATGGGCGGGCCGGACAAGGAGTAAGCGGAGAGGATTGGGGGCGGCGCGCAACCCGTTGCAGCCGGCCCCACCGCTTACTATCTGGGTTTGCATGAGCGAACCTCTTCCCATCGAACTCACCCCTTCCGCCGCGGCGCGCGTCGCGGCGATCGCCGCGCGTCAGGGCAAACCCGCGATATTGCGGCTTGCGGTCGAGGGCGGCGGCTGTTCGGGCTTCCAGTACCGTTTCGGCCTTGCCGATGAAGTAGAGGGTGACGACATCACGGTGTCGCGCGACGGCGTCCAGCTCGTCGTCGATCCCGTCAGTCTCGATCTGGTGCGCGGCTCGGCGGTCGATTACGTCGAATCGCTCGGCGGATCGGCATTCCGCGTGACCAATCCCAACGCCGCCTCGGGCTGCGGCTGCGGATCGAGCTTCGCGATCTGACGCACAGCGTGACCCTGAACTTGGTTCAGGGTCCATGAGCACGAAATTTGCAGGATTTGCGCGGTCTGCGTTCATGGATGCTGAATCAAGTTCAGCATGACGGAGGCAAGTTTAGGCGTTAATCCAGCCCCATGAAAATCGCGACATACAACGTCAACGGCATCAAAGCGCGGCTGCCGCGCCTGCTCGAATGGCTCGCCGAGACGAGCCCCGACATCGTCTGCCTCCAGGAGCTCAAGAGTTCGGACGAGACCTTTCCCGAGGCCGATATCCGGGGCGCGGGCTATGGCGCGGTGTGGCACGGGCAAAAGGGCTTCAACGGCGTCGCGATTCTCGCGAAAGGCGTCGATCCGGTCGAGGTGCGCAAGGGTCTCGACGGCGAGCCCGAGGACGACCACAGCCGCTATATCGAGGCCGATGTGCTCGGGTTGCGCGTCGCGTCGATCTACCTCCCCAACGGCAATCCCCAGCCGGGGCCCAAGTTCGACTACAAGCTGCGCTGGATGAAGCGGCTGCAGGAACGCGCGCGCGCGGTGCTCGCCGAGGAGGTGCCCGCGGTGCTTGCGGGGGACTATAACGTCATCCCCCATGACGACGATATCTTCAACCCGCAGGCGATGCAGGACGACGCGCTGATGCAGCCCGAGAGCCGCGCGGCATACCGTACGCTGTGCTTTCAGGGCTGGACCGACGCGATCCGCACGCGGCATCCGGGCGGCGGCATCTGGACCTTCTGGGATTATCAGGCGGGCGGCTGGCAGCGCGATGCCGGTTTCCGCATCGATCACCTGCTCTTGAGCCCGCGGGCCGCCGACCGGCTGGTCGACGCCAATGTCGACAAGGCTCATCGCGGCCGCGAAAAGGCGAGCGACCACGCCGCGGCATGGGCGGTGCTACGCGACGCATAGACGTTATTACCCGGGTAATATTGACTCTATTTTACCCGGGTAATATATGGGCGTCCGAAAGGATGAAGCCCATGGAAGACAGCTGCACCGCCTTTTCGGGCGATATCTGGATCGCAAGCGGCGCGCCCGACGAGGTGCGCGAGACGCTGCGTTTGCTCGGTAATGATCGCGACGCGGGGCCCTTGCTCGTCTTCGACGATGTCACGGGCCGGCAGATCGATCTCGACATGCGCGCCGACCAGCCCGCACGGTCGCGCGGGCGCCCCAGGCTGGGCGTCGTTTCGGGCGAGGTGACCTTGCTCCCGCGCCACTGGGAATGGCTGCGCGCACAGCGCGGCGGCGCCTCGGTGACGCTCAGGCGGCTGATCGACGAGGCGCGCAGGGCGCAGGACCGCGATCCCCGCGGCGCACGCGATGCGACCTATCATTTCCTGTCGGCGATCGCGGGCGACAAGCCCGGCTATGAGGAAGCGATCCGCGCGCTCTATGCGGGCGACGCGGAGCGTTTCCGCACGCTGATTGCGGCGTGGCCGGTGGGCGTGCGCGATCACGCGCTCTCGCTGGCCGACGGGGCCTGGGCGTGACGGGCTGGCTGCCCGCCCCTTACAGCCCCTTTTCGTAGATCACATATTCGCGGTTGATCGTGCTTTCGATCGTCTCGGCGATCGCGCGCATGCCCTGGTTGTCGTCGAGGATCCAGCCGATCTCGCCGCGGCTGGAGCCGTAATGCGCGACCGCGTTGCGCCGGATATATTCGATCATCATGAAGGCGAGCTGGCTGGCGAGGCGCGATGACTGGAGCTTCTTGACCACGCCCATCAACGGCACGCGCATCGTGCGCGCGCTGGGCTTGCGCAGCCACCAGAGCAGCTTCGCCCAGCCAAGGGGCAGGAGCGAGCCCTTGAGCGGCTTCAGCACTTCATTGAGGTCGGGTAGCACGATCATGAAGGCGACGGGTTCGCCCTCGACCTCGGCGACCATGATCAGGTCCTCGCGGACGATAGGCTTCAGCTTCTTCCCGACATAGGCGATCTCATCGTCGGTAAGGGGCACGAAACCCCAATTGTCCGACCAGGCATCGTTGAGGATGCCGAGGATCAGCGCCGCTTCCCGGTCGAAGTGTTTCTTGTCGACCTGGCGGATGACGATGCGGCTGTTGCGTTCGCCCGACTGGACAATGCGCTGGACGAGCGGCGGGAAGCCCTGGGCTATGTCAAGATCGTAGGTGAACAGTGATTTGGCGGGTTTATAGCCCGCTGCTTCGACCCAGCCGCGATAGGCGGCGCTGTTGTGCCCCATCATCACCGTCGGCGGATGGTCGAAGCCGCTGACGAGCAGGCCGGGCTCATCCCAGATCGAGAGGCTCAGGGGGCCGAGCGAACGATGCATGCCCTTGTCGCGCAACCATTGTTCGGCGCGCGCGACCAGCGCCTGGAACACGGCTTCGTCCTCGGCCTCCATCATGCCCCAATTGCCCGTGCCGGGTCCCATGCCCTGTTCGACGGGCTGGGTGAGCGCGAGATGGTCGATATGCGCGGATATGCGGCCGACGACGCGGCCGTCGCGCTCGGCAAGGAAGAGCTGCGCCTCGCCATGTCCGAACCAGGGGTTCTTGCCGGGCGTGATCAGGCCGTGAACCTCGCCCTTCAAGGAGGCTACCCAGTTGGGATTGTCCGCATTGAGCCGGAAAGCGAGATCGACAAAGGCCTTGCGATCCGCCGCGGTCTCGACAGGCCGGATGGTGATGCTGCTCGTCATGTTGCTTTCGAATTCCCCCTTGGCTTGCGGGGCTTTTACCGCGTCGGGATCAGGGGTCCAGAGCGCCAAAGAAAAATGCCCCGGAGGACCGGGGCATTTCGTGTCAGCCTTGCTTCATCCTGGCCCGGAGCCGCTCGACCGGATGGCCGGTGGCGACGCCGCCCGAAAGATCGGCGACATAGGGATATTTCTCCGCAACCTCCGGGGTGTAGCCGAGATTGAACACGGTGGGGCTCTTCTGCCGCTCCGAAACGCGGTCATAGAGCGTGCCGAACAGGCGGTCCCAGAAATAGTTGGTGATGCCGAAATTGCCCGTCTCGTCATGGAAATGATGCGCCATGTGGCGCTGCTTCATCATGAGGATGAACTTGCTCTTGGGCTTGTACGCCAGATGCTGGATGCAGTGGCAGAATTCGTAGAAGCAGGTGGTGAGCAGCCCCGTCGCGGTCGCGATCGCGGCGCCGCCGAACCCGCCGATCAGATAGCCGAGCGGCGCGGTGGCGATAACGATCGTCGGCAGCGTGGTGTGCAGCGCACCGAACAGGATCTCCAGATGATTGGGGTCCTGATGGTGATCGTAATGGATCCGCTTCCAGGTGGGAGCGAGCCATTTGTGCTTCCACATCCACCGGCTGTGCAGCACCCAGCGGTGGAGCAGATACCAGGCGAGCGGGTAGACGAAGATGGCGATCGCGATCGCGGCAAGCGTCTGCACGATCGGCGCGGGACGCCATGCCCAGAGCCCGACCGAGACCGCCGCGAGCAGCAGATAGGCGATGATCGCGGGATATTGGAAGTAGGCGACGAACAGCTCTTTGAGCGTCATCTTGTCCAGATGATGCGATTTTTTCCAGAAGCCGGTCGGCGCCGTTTCAGCGGTTTTCACGTGCGTACCCTCGATTCACTAGTGCCCGGCCGCGCTTTCCGAGCACAGACCAAGCAATATAGGAGCACGCACTGCAGGGGCAATACGGCACAAATGGGGCCGGGATAGGGCCTTATTCCTCGGTACGGATCAGTACCGTCTCCCCGATCAGGAAGAACAGTAGGAAGGGGCCCCAGGCGGCGAGCCAGGGCGGATAGGCACCCAGATTACCCATGGCGAGCCCGAAATTGTCGGCGACGAAATAGGCGAAGCCCAGTGCCATGCCGATCACCGCGCGCAGGAACAACTGGCCCGAACGCGCAAGCCCGAAGGCTGCGACCGCGCCGAGCAACGGCATCAGCACCGAGGAGAGTGGCCCCGCGATCTTGTGCCACAAATTGGCCTTGAGCGCGGCGGTTGGGCGGCCCGCGGCGTCGAGGTCGCTGATCGCCTCACGCAGCCCGACGAAGGACAGGCCATCGGGATCGACCTGCGCCAGCGTGAACTGGTCGGGGCGGATGTCCCTGCCCACGGTGATCGTGCCCATCGGTTCGGTCTTGCCCGCGGCGACGTTGAAGCGCGTGGCGTTGGTGAGCGTCCAGCCCTGCGGTGAGAACTGCCCCGACGGCGCTTCGATGATCTGCAGCAGCGTATCGCTCTCGCGGTCATAAAGGGTGACATGGTCGAGCCGTGTGTTTGCGCCGCGGCCGCGCACCTCGGCGACGTGGACAAGGTTGTTGCCGTCGCGCACCCAGACATTGGTCTGCAGCGCCTTGTCCTTGGGCAGCGGGCCGAAATCGGCCTTTTCCCATCGGTCCAGCGTGTCCGAGGCGCGCGCGACGATGCGCTCGTTGAAGACGAAGGACACGCCCGCGACGAGCAGGCTGGCAAGGATCAGCGGTGCAAGCACCTGATGCGCCGAAAGCCCCGACGCTTTCATCGAGATCACTTCACTGTTCTGGTTGAGCGTGATCAGCGTGATCAGCGTGCCAAGCAGTACCGAAAAGGGCAGGAAGCGCGCGATGATCTGCGGCACGCGCAGCGATACATAGGTCCACAGCTCGGCATTGCCATTGCCCGGATAGGCGAGGATCTTGTCGGCCTCGCCGAGCAGGTCGAGCGCCTGGAGGACGAGCACCAGCGCCGCGAGAACCGCGAAACTGCGGACGAGGAACATCCGCCCCATATAGATGGACATGGTACGCGACGGAAAAAACTGGGTCTGCATTTACGCGCCTGCCTCCAGCCTGCGCCGCCCGAAGCGGAACCATTGCCTGACGAACTTGCCAAGCCCCGAGAAGGCGCGTTCGAGCGTGCCAATCGGCTGGCCCCCGGGGACGCGCGCGAGCGTGTGGTACATCCACAGGATCAGCGCGGCGAAGAGGATGAAGGGTACCCAGAGCGCGATGATCGGGTGGACAAGGCCGAGCGCGCCCAGCCCTTCGCCATATTCGTTGATCTTGTGATAGGTGACGACCATCGCGATCGACAGGAAGACGCCCAGCGCCGAGGTCGATCGCTTGGGCGGCACCGCGAGCGCCACCGCGAGCAGCGGCAGCAGCAGCATCATCGCCACCTCGACCATGCGGAAGTGGAAGTTGGCGCGCGATTCGTTGCGGAGTTCCTGCGATGCCTTTGCATCCTGGCCGACGCGGACCAGCTCGGGGATCGTCAGCTCGCGATCGGCACCGCCGCGGCCGCGAAATGCTTCGATCTTCGGAAGGTCGATCGGCAGGTCATGGCTCGAGAAGCCAAGCACGCGCGGCGTCCTGAAATTGGGCGCGTCGTGGATGAGCACGCCGTTGGTGAGGCGCAGGATGATCGTGTCGGGATCGTCGGTGGCGAGGAACTGCCCCGATTTGGCGGTGGCGGACACCGATTGCTGGTTGCGGTTCTCGGCGCGCACGAAAATGCCCGAAAGCTCGCGGCCCTGCTTGCGGCTCTGCTCGATCCTGAGCGTTATCTTCGATCCCAGTCGCGTGAACTCGCCGACCTTAATCGAGGCGCCGAGCGCACCCGAGCGCAGTTCGAAGCGCAATCCTTCATAGGCATAGCGTGCATAGGGCTGGACGAAGCCGACGATCGCGAGGTTCACCAGCGCGAGCGCGATCGCGTACATATAGGGCACGCGCAGCAGGCGGCCATAGCTCATGCCCACCGCGCGGAAGACGTCGAGTTCGGACGAGGTCGCGATCTTGCGGAAGGCGAGCAGGATGCCGAGCATCAGCCCGATCGGGATGCCCAGCGAGAGATATTCGGGGATGAGGTTTGCGAGCATCCGCCATACCACGCTGACCGGGCCGCCTTCCGAGGCGACGAAATCGAACAGCCGGAGCATCTTGTCGAGCACGAGCAGCATCGCGGCGATCACCAGCGTGCCGAACAGCGGGAGGGCGATCAGCCTGGCGAGATAACGGTCGGTGGACGTGAGCATTTTCAGAATTCAGTCGTCCCATGACCATGATTTGGCCGCAAACGCAGCCGATCTTTAGGAGGACACGGGGGCGAACAGGGCCGTCCATGTCCAGCAACGGGCATGGATATAGCGTCCAGGAGTGATGAGGTCATGTTGAAACTTTCCGGTGTCGCGATCACCGGCCTTGTGACGGCCGCGATGCCCTTTGCAATCCCTCTTGCAGCCGCCCAGGCGACGACGCTCGGGCCGCATGCGGCGTCGTGCCAGAATGGCGGACCCGCGGTGATCGCGCGCGTGAGCGGCCTCAAGGCACGCACCGGCGTGATCCGGGTGCAGCTCTACGCCGACAACAAGGCGACCTTCCTCGAAAAGAAGCAGTATATCGAGCGCGTCGACGTGCCCGCCACGCGCAGCGGCGCGATGGACATCTGCGTGCCCGTGCCCAAGGCAGGGCGCTATGCGATCTCGGTGCGGCACGATCTCGACGGCAACGGCAAGACCAGCCGCGCCGATGGCGGCGGCTTTTCGGGCAATCCCAGCGTCTCGATCGGCGACCTCGCGTTCAAGCGCAAGCCAGACATGGCCAAGGTGGTCTTCGCGGTGAGCAATGGCGCGCGTCTCGTCCCGATCACGCTGAACTATGTTCAGGGCCTTTCGTTCAAACCGGTGGGTGCATAGGATCGCCATGGCCTGCGTCGCGCTCCTCTCCAATCCGCGCTCAACGGGCAACCGCTCGCTGCTGCCGCGTGTGCGGAGCTTTTGCGCGGGGCGGCCCGACATTTTCCACTATGAGGTCGAGAGCGTCAGCCAGATCGGCGAAGCACTGCGCACCATCGCGCGCGTGAAACCCAAGATCCTGGTCATCAACGGCGGTGATGGCACCGTCCAGGCGGCGCTGACCGAACTCTATCATGGCGGCCATTTCGGGGATTCGCCCCCGCCCGTCGCGGTGCTGCCCAATGGCAAGACCAACCTGATCGCGCTCGATCTCGGCGCGGCGGGCGATCCGCTCGAGGCGCTCGAGCGCGTGATCGAGCTGAGCAAGGCCGATCTTTCGGATCATATCGTCGCACGCGAGCTCATCGCGCTGTCGGACGGCAGCGCGGAAGGCCGGTCGACGCTCGGTATGTTCCTCGGCGGCGCGGGGCTTGCCGATTCGATCCTCTATTGCCGCACCAAGATCTATCCGCTCGGCCTGCCCAACGGGATGAGCCATGTGCTGACCGCGCTCGCGGTGCTCGTGTCCGCGCTGTTCGGTATCCGTAGCCGTTTCCTGCCGCCCAGGCCCAGTCCGGTGCGCATCTCGCTCGTCCGCGAGGGGCAGCCGCTCGGCTATTTCTCGGTGTTCATCGTCACCACACTTGAAAAGATGCTGCTGGCGACGCGCGCCGATAGCGGGGCGCATGTGCCAGGCCGGATGAAGTTCATGGCGGTCGAGCTGACCTTCCCCGCGCTGATCCGCGCGCTTTACGGGGCGATCTTCGGACGGCTGGGACGCGACAAGCTGAGCGGCGTCCATTTCGAGCGCGGCGACCTCGTCCGCATCGAGGGTGAGGGCTCGAGCGTCATCCTCGACGGCGAGACCTTCCGCGCCGAGCGCGATCACCCGATCGTGCTGACCTCGACCGCGCCCGTGCCCTTCCTGCGCCTCGCGGCGTGACCAACCTCGAAGCGCTGATCGCGGCCGAGCTTACGGTGCCGGCCGACCCGCGCGTCGTGGCGATGGCGCAGGCGATCGCGGCGCAGTACGGCGCGGCGTCGCGCGCGGTACTGTTCTACGGATCGTGCCTGCGTACCGCCGAACTCGACGGGCAGATGCTCGATTTCTATCTGATCGTCTCCGACTATCGCGAGGCCTATGGCAGAAGCTGGCTGGCGAGGGCCAACCGGCTGATCCCGCCCAATGTCTTTCCCTTCGCGCATGAAGGGCTCGCCGCCAAATATGCGGTGCTCAGCGAAGCCGACTTCGCCGCGCTGTGCCGGCCCGAGGCGAGCAGCGCATCGGTGTGGGCGCGTTTCGCGCAGCCTTCGCGGCTGGTCTGGGTGGCGGACAAAGCGGCGCGCGAGGCTGTGATCCGCGCCATCGCCACTGCCCCCGTGACGCTAGCGGCGCTGACGCCCGGCACGGCGTCGAACGACCCGCTCGATATGTGGCGGCGTGGTTTTGCGCTCACCTATGGCGCGGAGCTGCGCGCCGAGCGGAGCGACCGTTCGGGCTCGATCGTCGATTTCGATCCCGAACATTATGCGCGGCTGTCGGCGGCGCTGGCGGCTGCGCCCCCGGCGAAGCTGCCCGATCTCGATCGGCGCTGGCGTGCCCTTCGCCGCAACGGCAAGCTGCTGACACTGCTGCGGCTCGCCAAGGCGAGCCTGACCTTTGCGGGCGGGATCGACTATCTGGCGTGGAAGATCAATCGCCATGCCGGCACCGCGATCGAGATCCGCCCCTGGCAGCGGCGCTTTCCGATACTCGGCGCGCTTATCCTGCTGCCACGACTGTTGTCGCGCGGGGTCGTGCGCTAGGCGCAGAGCTCAGCGCACCCTCGATCGCGTTTTCGAGCGCGCTGATCGTGAAGGGCTTTCTCAGCACCGCGTGGCCGCCAAAGGCCTCGGCATCGTCGACATCGGCATAGCCCGTCACGAACAGGATCGCGACGCCGGGGTAGAGCGGCGCGACCTTGGCGACGAATTCGGGGCCGGTCATGCCCGGCATGATCACGTCGCTGACGATGATGTCGATCGCGCTGTCGCGTTCGAGGATCGCGATCGCCTCTTCGGCCGACGCGGCGCAGATCGTCGTCACGCCGAGCTCCTGGAGCGCGCCTGATGTTGCCGCGAGCACGCGTGCATCGTCCTCCACGACAAGCGCGGTACGGCTGGCGAGCGAGGGCTGGGGCGCCGGCGCGGCTGCCGCTTCGGGCTGCGGGTGCCCCATATCCTCGTCCTGCGCGCTATGATGGCGCGGGAGATAGAGCGAGACGGTGGTGCCGAGCCCTTCGGCCGACGCGATGCTGATCTCGCCGCCGGACTGGCGGACGAAGCCGAAGATCTGGCTGAGGCCGAGGCCGGTGCCCTTGCCAACGGGCTTGGTGGTGAAGAAGGGCTCGAACACGCGATCAAGCACCTCCTTCGGCATGCCGCAGCCGGTGTCGGTGACGTCGACGCGGACATAGTCGCCGGGCAGCGACTCTCCGATCTCATCGGCGACGAGCGAGGTGTTGGAGGTGCGGATGGTCAGCTTGCCTTCGCCCTCCATCGCATCGCGCGCGTTGACCGCAAGGTTGAGGATCGCGTTTTCGAGCTGGTGGCGATCGACCCAGATGCTCCACGGCTTGGCGACGCTTTCGACCTCGAGCCGGATGCGCTCGCCGAGCGTGCGATCCATCAGGTCGTTCATACCGCGCACCAGCGAGTCGGGATTGACCGCCTGGGGCAGCAGCGGCTCGGCACGCGCGAAGGCGAGCAGCCGGCGCGTCAGCGCGGCTGCGCGATTGGCGCCTTCCATCGCATTGTCGAGATGTCGCTCGGCATCGCTCGCATGGTCGTGCAGCTTGCGCTTGGCGAGTTCGAGCCCGCCGACCACGACCGCGAGCATGTTGTTGAAGTCGTGCGCGATGCCGCCGGTGAGCTGGCCGACGGCCTCCATCTTCTGGATCTGGCGCAGCTGCGCCTCGGCGTGAGCGCGTTCGCTCGCCTCGGCGAGCAACCGTTGGTTGGCGAGGCGCAGCTCGGTCGTGCGTTCGGCGACCGCCGCCTCCAGCAGCTCGGCGCGCTGCATCTCGACATCCGCTGCGCGGCGCGCACGGCGGCGCTGCGTCATCGCCTCGATCGCGGTCCAGCCGAGCCCGATCGCACCGACGACAAGCAGCAGACCGAGAACCGAGAGCGTCGCCGCCAGCTTGTTGGATCGCGCCATGAAGCCCTTGGCCTGGCCGGTTCGCGCGGCAAGCAGCGCCTGTTCGTTGGCGACGATCTCGCGGAAGATTGCCTTGGTCCGATCCAGCGTCTCGGACTTGCCCGCATTGAAATAGACCGACAGCGCGTTCTGCTTCTGATCGTAGTTGAGCCGTAGCGCAGCTTCCTCGAGCTCTTCGCTGCGCGTCTTGTAGAGCGACTGAAGATCGCGCACGAGCGCCGCCTGCTGCGGATGCCCGCGCGTGATGCGCTGCAGCCGCGTGATCATGCTGCCGGTGCGGCGCCAATTGTCATAGAACTGGCGCGCGACGTCCTTGTCGGAGGCGATCACCGCGCGGCCGAGAGTCGCCTCGGATTGCGCCATCTGCCCCTCGATCGCGCGCACTGCGATCATCACCTCGAAGCTGCGCTGCTGCTGTTCGAGCGCGGTGTCACGCTGGCGGCTCGACAGCGCGAGCATCGCGATCAGCGCGACGAGGATCGATACGACGATGCCCGCGCTGATCCAGCCCAGCCAGCGTTGCCAGCCAGACTGTGTGCTTTCTTCACCCCCGAAGTCGGTTTCCTCGACCGCCATGCGTGAAGAATTAACAAATCCCTGCGGTCATGGAAACACCAGAAAGCCTAGGCGATTACGCCGACGTTACGGCCTGCTGCCGCGAACATGCCCAGGATCTGCTCCACCTGCTCCGCCGAATGCTCGGCACAGAGCGAGCAGCGCAGCAGCGTCATGTTCGCCGGCGTCGCGGGCGGGCGCGCGAGGTTTACATAAAGCCCCTCGGCGAGCAGCGCTTCCCACATCGCGGCGCCGCGCTCGAGATCGGGCATGATCACCGCGATGATCGCCGATTGTGGCTCTTCGGTGCCGAGCTGGAAGCCGAGCTCCTTCAGCCCCTTGTGCAGCCGCTTGGAATTTTCCCAGAGGTGCGCGCGCTTGTTGCCGCCGTGCATCAGTTTGCGGATCGAGGTCGCCGCGGTCGCGACGACGCTGGGCGGCAGCGAGGCCGTGAAGACATAGGGGCGGCAGACAAGCCGCAGGATTTCGAACTTGGGGTGGTTAGACACGCAGAAGCCGCCAACGGTGCCGACGCTCTTGGAGAAGGTCCCGATGACGAAATCGACATCGTCGAGCACGCCCTGGTCTTCCGCCACGCCACGCCCATTGGGCCCCATAAAGCCCATCGAATGCGCCTCGTCGACGAGCACCATCGCGCCCGCTTCCTTGGAAACGCGGATCATTTCCCTGAGCGGGGCGATGTCGCCCAGCATCGAATAGACGCCCTCGAGCACGACGAGCTTGCCCGCATCGGCGGGCAGGCGCCTGAGCCGCTTTTCGAGCGCCTCGATATCATTGTGGCGGAACGCGACGATTTCGGCGTCGCCCATCTTGCAGCCGTCATAGATCGAGGCATGGCTGTCGATGTCGAGGATGACATAGTCGCCCTTGCCCGCGATCGTCGAGATGATGCCGAGATTGGCCTGATAGCCGGTGGAGAACACCATGGCGTGATCCATGGCGTAGAATTCCTTGAGCGCCTCCTCGACCTCCCGGTGGCCCTGATAGGTGCCGTTGAGCACGCGGCTGCCCGTGGTGCCCGCGCCGAATTCGTCGAGCGCCTGCTTGCCCGCCGCGATCACGTCGGGGTCGAAGGTCATGCCCATATAGTTGTAGGTGCCGAGCAGGATCGTCTCCCTGCCGTTGCAGATCGCCACGGTTGGCGACTTCACCTTTTCCATCACGAGGCTGAAGGGGTCTTTCACCCCCGTCGCGAGCAGCGCCTCGCGCTGCTGGATCAGCGGGTCGAATTTGGAAAAGAGGTCAGTCATTCTTCGCTTCCTGTCATCCACGCGAAAGCGGGGATCCAGGAGCACCGCCTCGTTCGGATGAAACTGAGTTCGTGGATTCCCGCTTTCGCGGGAATGACAATCAAGACTTAACCCTTGAGCTTGCCGACCGCGTCGACGAGCTGGCCGACATTCTCGATCTCGGCCTGCATGTTCATCGTGATGATGATGTCGAATTCGTCCTCGATCGCCGCGACGAAATCCATGACGGTCAGGCTGTCCCATTCGAGATCGCCCGCAAAGGTGGTGGTTTCGGTCAGCGCGACGCCCTTTTTATTGAAGGGTTCGATCTGCGCGGCAACGGTATCGAAGATCTGCTGTCTGTCGGTCATGCGCGGTCCTTAATCCTATGCGAGCCCCATTGCCAAGCGATTGCGGCACAAAAGCGGCGTTCGCGTTGCTTGTCGAGGGCAGGGCACCATGTCATGATCGCGCCATGGGGGACGAACCAGACAGCAAGCCCGGCGTGATGCCGGGCCAGAAATTCCCGTCCAATGCGGTGCACCTCGTCCGTACCGTCGAGCAGATCAATGTCCAGTTGAGCCAGATGGCCGATCAGAAGGCGTCGATCCTGATGGGCGCGACGTTCGTCGTTTTCACGATTTCGATCGGGCAGGCGCGCAGCGACGGCGAACTCGTCGTGCCGCTGATGGTGCTCGCATTCTTTTCCTTCGGCTCGGCGATGCTCGCGGTGCTCGCGATCCTGCCCGCGACCCGCCCGAGGCCGGGCGCCGACCTCAACATCCTGTTCTTCGGGCATTTCACGCAATTGAGCGAAACCGAATTCGCCGATCGCGTCATCGCCGAACTGCATGACGAGGAAGCGCTCTACCGGCTGATGCTGCGCGACGTCTATCAGAACGGGCAGGTGCTCCAGCACAAGAAATACCGCTTTCTCGGGCTCGCCTATCGCACCTTCCTGGTCGGGCTCGTTTCCACCTTCGCGGCCTTCGTGGCGCAATATCTGTTTCAGGGCTGATCGTTGCGCCGCTACAGGCTCAGCCGAGCCACCCCTTGCGGCGATACCAGGCCGCGGTCGCCTTCAGCCCCGCGCGCGTGTTGACTTGCGGCTCCCAAAGCCTGGCGGGCGGACGCTTTGCGGGATCGATCACCCAGTCGGGATGGCTGAAATAGTTGACGCGGTCCTGCGTCAGCTTGGCGCGCGTGCGGCGCACCGTGCGATCGATCCGCGAGGCGAAGCTCAAGAGCGGCTTGGGCGCGGCGAGCGTCGAGACACGCCGGCCCACCCCCCAGCCGATCGCACGCGCGAAGCTGCGATGCGTCCAGCCGCCCTCGACACCATCGTCCGCCTCGTAGATCTGGCCGATCGAATCCCGGTCGTCGACGACCGCGAGCAACAACCGCGCCAGGTCGCTGACCTCGATCACCGACATATGGCCCGCGGGCGGCAACAGGACGAGTCCGCGTTTCGCCATCTTGAAGAGATCGAGCATCTCGGTGTCTTCGGGGCCGTAGATCGCGGGCGGGCGCACCATCGTCCAGTCGAGCGCGCTCGCCGCGACGACCTGTTCGGCGCCGAGCTTGGACCAGCCATAGTCGGACAGGGCGGGTTCGCGCGCGGCGAGCGAGGAGACGTGGATGAAGCGGCGGACGCCCGCGGCGCGCGCCGCTTCGATCATGGCGCGCGTGCCCGCGATATTGCCCGCCTCGAACCCCGCGCGATCGGGGGCGTTGACCACGCCGGCGATGTGGATGACGGCATCGGCGCCGCTCGCGAGTACACGCAGCGCCTCGGGGTGATCGAGCGCACCCTCGATCCAGGTTACGCCTTCCTGCGCGTCCTGCGGCCGGCGCGTTAGCGCGCGGACCGCAAAACCCCGGTCGCGCGCGAGGCGCTGCACGGCCTTGCCGACGAAGCCCGTCGCGCCGGTCAGTGCGATCGTGGGGGCAGGGGTGTTCACAGCAGCACCAGATGGTCGCGGTGGATCACCGCGGTGCGCGGCGCATAGCCCAGTATCCCGGCATGGTCGGCGCTGCGCTTGCCGCTGATCTTCGCCGCGTCCTGATGGTCATATTCGGCAAGGCCGCGCGCGATGGTGCGTCCGTCGGGGGCGATCACGTCGATCACGTCGCCACGTTCGAAGCTGCCGATCACTTCGGTTGCGCCCGCCGCGAGCAGGCTCTTGCCCTGGCCAAGCGCGGTGGCCGCGCCCGCGTCAACATGCACCGCGCCCGCGACGCGCAGCCTTCCAGCAAGCCACGCCTTGCGCGCGCCCGCACGCTTTTCGGGAAGAAAGATCGTGCCGCAATCGCCCTTGAAATAGCGCGCGAGCGGATGGTCGTGCTGGCCTGAAACGATTGCGAGTGCGGCACCCGCGCTGTTCGCGATGCGCGCCGCCTGCAGCTTGGAGACCATCCCGCCCGAGCCCATGCCCGAGGCGGTGCGGCTATCGGCCATCGCCATGATGCCGGCATCGAGCTTCTCGACGCAGGGGATGCGCGTCGCAGTCGGATCGTGCGCGGGATTGGCGGTGTAGAGCCCGTCGACATCGGAGAGCAGGATGACGCCCTGTGCGCCCGCCGCCTGCGCGACGCGCGCGGCGAGCCGGTCATTATCGCCGAAGCGGATCTCGGCGGTGGCGACGCTGTCATTCTCGTTGATCACGGGGATCACGCCCAGCGTCAGCAGCCGGTCGAGCGTCGCGCTGGCGTTGAGATAGCGGCGGCGATCCTCGAGATCGTCGAGCGTCACGAGCATCTGCGCGGCGATGATGCCGTGCGCGGCAAGCAAATCGGCCCAGATCTGCGAGAGCGCGATCTGGCCCGTCGCAGCGGCTGCCTGCGCGTCCTCGAGGCTGGCGCGGCCACCCTTGGGCAGCTTGAGTCGGCGTGCGCCGAGCGCGATCGCGCCGGACGAGACGATCGCGACATGCTGCCCGGCCTTCTGCGCGTCGGCGATGTCCTTCACCAGCGTGCCGAGCCAGCGGCTGCGGATTGCGCCGTCAGGATCGACGAGCAGCGCCGAGCCCACCTTGACGATCAGGCGCGGGCACCGGGCGGCGGAGAAGCGGGCGCTGTCGCGGCTCAGATCGGCGACCATTCCCCGCTTTCCCCTTCGTCCTCCTCAGCCGGCTCGGCCTCGGGCCCCGGCTGGCCGATCGCCGCGATCAGGCGGTCGAGCACCGCCTCGAGCCCCTGGCCCGAAGCACCCGAAAGCGGCAGCACCTCTGCACCGCTTTCGGCGGCAAGCTCGGCCGAGAGCGCTTCGATCAGTTCGTCATCGAGTGTGTCGACCTTGTTGAGCGCGACGATCTCGACCTTGTCGGTCAGCCCCGCGCCGTAATTCTCGAGCTCGTCGCGGACGGTGCGATAGGCAGTGGCTGGATCCTCGCCATTGGCGTCGACGAGATGCAGCAGCACCTTGCAGCGTTCGATATGGCCGAGGAAGCGGTCGCCGATGCCCGCGCCTTCGGCAGCACCCTCGATCAGTCCGGGAATGTCGGCGACGACGAACTCGCGGTCGCGGTGGCGAACGACGCCGAGCTGGGGTCGCGTGGTCGTGAAGGGATAATCGCCGACCTTGGCCTTGGCGTTGGTCACAGCGTTGATGAAGGTCGACTTGCCCGCATTGGGCAGGCCGACAAGGCCGGCATCGGCGAGCAGCTTGAGGCGCAGCCAGACCCACATCTCCTCGCCCGGCCAGCCAGTCCCGTGCTGGCGCGGGGCGCGGTTGGTCGAGGTCTTGTAGCTGGCATTGCCGCGTCCGCCGTCGCCGCCGCGCAGGAACACCACTTTTTCACCGGCTTTGGTGAAGTCGGCAAGGATGTGCTCCATGTCATCGGACAGTACCTGTGTTCCGATCGGAACACGGATCACGAGGTCCTTGCCGCCGCCGCCCGTCTTGTTCGAGCCCGCGCCGCCCTTGCCGCGCGGTGCCTTGAAGTGCTGGGTATAGCGGAAGTCGATGAGCGTATTGAGGCCCGGCACGGCTTCGAACACGATATCGCCGCCCTTGCCGCCGTCACCGCCGTCGGGGCCACCATATTCGATGAACTTTTCGCGGCGAAAGCTGACGGCACCGGGGCCGCCGGTGCCCGAACGCACGTAAATCTTGGCTTGATCGAGAAAATGCATGGCGCGCGCTTAGCGCGGATCGCGCCGGAATTAAACCTTTACGCTATTCCGCGTCGTCGCGGCGCAGCGCGACTGAGTTGCGGAGCTGTTCAGCCGCGATCTGGCGCGCCTTGTCGCGCGGCAGGCCGAGCGCACTCGCCATCGGGCCGCCGAGCAGCGAATCGCCCAACGCGGTGAGCACAAGCGCAAGCGTTTCCTGCCGGATCAGGCTGTCCTCATTGTCGACCGCGAGATCATCGACAAGGTCGTGGATGGCATTGAGAATGGGATCGAGCGCGTCCTCGTTGCCCGAAAGGATCATCCAGCTGGCGAGCGCGCCCGCGCCCTCCTTGTCGAAGGCGTCGAAGGTGAGATCGACCACCTCGCGCGGATCGCCATGCTCGGCGCGCGTCTTCATGACGGCGGCGCCGATCTTGGCGGTCACCGTCTCGGCCATCATCTCGGCGAGCGCCTTTTGCAGCCCTGATGCCGAGCCGAAATGATGGAGCAGATTGGCGTGTGTCCGCCCGATTCGCGCAGCGACGGCCTTGAGCGTCACCGCCTGCGGCCCCGCCTCGATCAACAGCGCGCGCGCGGCTTCCAGCGCGGCGGCCCGGCTCAGCTCCGGGCTCAATCTCTTCTTCACTATTGACATCTATGTAAGCAACATGCATCCCTGTTGATCAAGGAGCAATGGCAATGACCCAGGACAAGACCCCCACTGATCTTACCATTACCCCACGCGACCGCCGCTTCGGCAGAGGTCATGCGCAGAAACGGTGGTGGCTTGCCGGAGACCCCATTGCAACGGCTTTTTACAATGCGCTGTCAATCACCTTTCCCCGCGGCGAGGCGTTCTTCGTCGAGAGCGTGCGCGCGCACCGCGACGGTGTTCCCCCCAAGCTCGAGAAGGAAATCAACGCCTTCATCAAGCAGGAGGTGAACCACAGCCGCGAGCATGTGTCGTTCAACAAGCGCGTGACCGAGGCGGGTTACGATATCGCGCATCTCGAGCAGGTGGTCGTGGACTCGCTCGAGCTGACCAAGAACCGCCCCGAGATACTCAATCTCGCGGTCACCATGGCGCTCGAGCACTATACCGCGATCATGGCGCAGCAGATGCTCCAGGACGATCGCGTCTTCGCGGGCGCCGATCCCGAGCTGGTCCGCATGTGGCGATGGCACGCGATGGAAGAGATCGAGCACAAGGGCGTCGCCTATGACACCTGGCTCCACGCGACGAGGGACTGGTCGCGCTGGAAGCGGTGGAAGGTGAAGTCGATCATGATGCTGCTCGTCAGCAAGAATTTCTGGATCAACCGCGTCAAGGGCATGGCCTATCTGCTCAAGCAGGACGGCATCGAGGGTGCGGGCATGTGGCTGCGCATCGCGTGGTTCCTGCTCGGCAAGCCTGGCGCGTTGCGCCGTCTGCTGCCCGCATGGTCGGCCTTTTTCCTGCCCGGCTTTCACCCGTGGAACCATGACGACCGCAAGCTGATCGCGCTCGCCGAAAGCGAATATGAGGCGGCGATCATGCCCAGGGCGGCGGCAGCAGCCTGACATTTCGTTTCATACCGGCCGAAGCCGCAATTCCCTGGGTCTTCATATTGAAAGAAAAGGGAGGTTCCGGCTTTCGCCGGCGTGACGAATGTGATTGGGTCTGCGGATGCCCTATCCCTTTCCTGCTGCCCCCGTCATCGAAACCCCCCGCCTCATCCTGCGTGCCGACCGCGCCGAGGATTTCGACGATTTCGTGACACTGTGGGCCGATCCCGACGTGACGCGCTTCATCGGCGGCAAGCCCTTCACGCGTGCCGAAAGCTGGGCGCGCTTCCTGCGCAATGCGGGGCTGTGGCCGGTGCTCGGCTACGGCTATTGGGCAATCGAGGACAGGGCGACGCGCGCCTATCTGGGCAATATCGGCTTTGCCGATTTCGAACGCGGCATCGATTCGATCCGTGGCATGCCCGAGGCGGGCTGGGTGCTGCATCCACAGGCGCATGGGCAGGGGCTGGCGACGGAGATCGTCGGCGCGATCACCGGATGGGCGGATGCCAATCTGCCGCATCCCGAAACCGCGTGCATCATCGATCCGGGCAATATCCCCTCGATCCGCGTTGCCGAGAAGAACGGTTTCGTCGCGCAGGGGCTGGTCGATTTCGCGGGCAGCCAGACGACGGTGTTCAAGCGCGCCAGGCGCTAGAGCCTTTCCCGGCAAGGCGGAATCGCCTTGCCGGATAAGAAAGGCTCTCGACTCAATATCTTGGGAGCATCAAAAATGAACATGTTGGGGGCATGTATATTTTTGATGCTTCCCGATCGAAAAACCGGTTCCCACTTTTTCGGAAAGTGCCCTAGCGCCGCCCCGGCACAGGGCCGGAGCGGCAGGGTGCGCCCTCACGCCGCAAGCGGCACGAGCGGGGTGGGGCAGGGCATCGAGCCGTCCTCAGCGTCGCGGACATAGAGTGCGCACAGCGCCTCTTCGCCGCGCCCCTGGCTTTCGCGCGGAACGACGCGGCCGGTCGGGCGGAAGCCCAGCTTCCTGAGAACGCGGCCCGAGGCGGGATTGTCGACGAAATGGCCCGCGGCCAGCGCACGGATGCCGAGCGCATTCGCCAGCTCGACGAGCGCGCGGCCGGCCTCGGTGGCATAGCCCAGCCCCCAATGCGGACGGCTGATCCAGTAGCCGAGCTCGATGTTGGTGCCATCGGGGGTCGGGCCCAGCCCACAGCCGCCGACCAGTCGCGGCGCACCGTGGGTACGCGCGAAGATCAGGAAGCTGGGCAACCTGGAATCACGCTCCTGCGCAAGGAAGGCGCGCGCCTTGGCGATGTCATAGGGCCAGGGCGCGGTCGCCAGGTTGCGCACGATCGCTTCCTCGCCGATCGCGCGGGCAAGCGCGGGCGCGTCCTCGGCCCAGCCGGGCCGCAGCAGCAATCTTTCGGTACGCACGAACATGGGTCTCTCCTCTGTTTTCGCGTGCCCAATGCCGCAGCAAAATTACGACACCGAGACAGAACGGTTGAAAATCCGTTGCCATGCGACAGTCCGCGAAGGGCTGGCGACGGAACGGTTTGAGGGAGACAACAAAAAAGGGAGCGGGGGCTATCCCGTCTCCCTCTGTGCCTGCCGCAGCAGGACTTCGGGTCGCCCCCAGGGCGACCCGTCAATGGGTTCGCCCGATTATTCGGCCGCTTCCGCCATAATATCTACCGAACAGAATTTGCGGCCGAGTTTGCCGTCATGGAAGGTCACGCGACCGTCAATGAGCGCAAAAAGCGTGTGGTCCTTGCCGATGCCGACATTGCGGCCCGGATAGAACTTGGTGCCGCGCTGACGCACGAGGATGTTGCCGGCGATCACTTCCTGACCACCAAACTTCTTCACACCAAGGCGGCGACCGGCTGAGTCGCGACCGTTGCGGGAGGAACCGCCTGCTTTCTTATGTGCCATCTCTCAAACTCCTTGGGCGCTCAGGCGACTTATTCGGCGGACTTGGCGGCGGCCTTCTTGGCCGGTGCCTTCTTCTCGGCGGCGGGCTTTTCAGCCGCGGCTTCGGCCTTGGGGGCCTCTGCTTCCGCCTTCTTCGGAGCGGCCTTGGCCTTCTCCGCGCCGATCGCGGTGATCTTCAGGATCGTGTGCTGCTGGCGGTGACCGTTCTTGCGACGATAATTATGCCGGCGGCGCTTCTTGAAGACGATGACCTTCTCGCCCTTCGCCTGCGCGACGATCTCGGCCGAGACCGTGAGACCCTTGGTGGGCTTCAGCTCGCTGCCTTCGCCGGCCAGCAGGACGTCGTCCAGCGCAACGCTGTCACCGGCGTTACCCGCCAGCTTCTCGACTACGATCTTGTCTCCTGCGGCAACGCGATATTGCTTGCCGCCCGTACGCACGATAGCGAACATGGCTTGTCTCTTCATCTTCTAATTCGGTTCACGCGAACGATCGACCACGGTCAAACCCCCGCGCGGGAAAGTGGCCCGTTAGCTTCCGAACGCTCCGCTGTCAACGTCAAATCCCCGCGGATTACAGGGAAATTCGAACATTTCCGGCGGACGGAGAGCGGCCACTGGCGACTCGGGATCCAGCTAGCCGATCAGCGGCCCGCAATCCAGCTTTGAGTCACATTGCCGTCATCATCAAGCGCGACGAGGTCGGCGCGCAGCCCCGGTGCGATGCTGCCGGTCTCGTGCCCAATGCCCAGAAATTCGGCGGGATTGCGGCTCGCCATGCCGATCGCGGTTTCCAGCGACACGCCCAGCATCGCGACCGAATTGCGCACCGCGCCCGCCATGTCGAGGTCCGATCCCGCGAGCGTGCCGTCGGCATTGACGCACACGCCGTCGACCACCTTTACCGTCTGCCCCTGAAGCACGAAGGTTTTGTCGACCATGCCGACGCTGGGCATCGCATCGGTCACGAGCATGAAGCGGTCGGCGGGCTTGCAGCGCAGCGCAAGGCGCATCGTTACCGGATCGATATGGCGCCCGTCGACGATCAGCCCGCACCAGCTCTCCATATCCTCGAGCGCCGCGCCCACCGCGCCCGGTTCGCGCGAGGTGAGCGGGGACATCGCGTTGAACAGGTGCGTGAAGCCCCTGAGGCCATTGTCGAGCGCCGTACGAATCTCGGCATAGCGGCCATTGGTATGGCCGGCGGCGACGATGACGCCCGCAGCCGCGAGCCGCCGCAGCATCTCGGGC
The DNA here is from genome assembly GCF_058781925.1 of Sphingobium sp. FW306-1B-F04DB. Classification (NCBI taxonomy): domain Bacteria; kingdom Pseudomonadati; phylum Pseudomonadota; class Alphaproteobacteria; order Sphingomonadales; family Sphingobiaceae; genus Sphingobium; species Sphingobium sp. FW306-1B-F04DB. The sequence continues at coordinate 64,186 of NZ_JBYSXE010000010.1, forward strand.
GTCGTCTGCTCGGGGGCGAGCGTGACGAGCGTCCGTCCGCGCTTGAGCCCTGTAACGGTGGCGAATCCCTCATCATCGAGCGCGCGGATCTTGGAACGGTCGTGGATGCCCTTGCGTGCAACATTGAGGAAGGGCCCCTCGATATGGATGCCGATCACGCCGGGCACGCCCGCCTCGATCGCGGCATCGACCGCAGCCACGCCGCGGCGCACGACCTCGAGGTCGTCGCTGATCAGCGTGGGCAGGAAGCCCGTCGTGCCATAGCGGCGGTGCGCCTCGCCGATCGCGGCAATCGCCTCAACCGTGGGCGAATCGTTGAACAGTACGCCGCCGCCGCCATTGACCTGCGAATCGATGAAGCCCGGCACGAGCATCCGGCCAGCCAGATCGTGGCGTTCGCTATTTGCGGAAATTTCAGCGCTCGCTACGACCGCCGCGATCCTCGATCCGTCCACTATGACTGCGCTGTCTTCTGAAAAGCCCTCGTCGGTCAGTACGCGGGCGTTGACGAGTGCGAACGGCATCAGACGGTTTCCGTGACCTTGGCCAGATGGGGCGGTGTGTCGGGGTTGAAGCCGCGCGCAATCGAAAGCGCATTGGCGGCGCGGTAGAAGGACTGGATCTGGAGCATCGGCTCGATCGCGGGATGCGCCTTCACAGACGGCAGCTGGATCGCGCCTTTGGCGGCGGGGCCGGCGACAAGCACCTCCCCGCCGCGCGCGACCACCCCGGAAACCAGATCGTCGATGCTGCTCTCGGTCTCGTCGGACTGGCGGAAGACGAGCAGCGGAAAGCCGGGGCCGACGAGCGCCATCGGGCCGTGCCTTACCTCCGCGGCACTGAACGCCTCGGCATGAAGGCCGCAGGTCTCCTTGAACTTGAGTGCTGCTTCCTGCGCGATGCCAAGGCCGAGCCCGCGCCCGATGACATAGAGTCCGCGCACGTTCCTGAACCGGTCGACGAGCGGCGACCAGTCGGCGTCCCAGGCCTGGCCGAGCTGCGCGGGGGCGGCATCGAGCGCGTCGGAAAGCGCGGAATCACGGCTCCAGGCCGCAACGAGATCGACCAGCGCCGCGAGCGTCGCGATATAGCTCTTGGTCGCCGCGACGCTGAGTTCGGGGCCGGCGCCCAGCGGCAGAACCGCGTCGGCGAGCTGCGCCAGCGGCGAATCCTCGACATTGACGAGCGCGGCGCTGAGCGCTCCCGCGCCCTTCGCCGCCGCGACGGTGGCAAGCAGGTCGGGACTCTTGCCCGATTGCGAGATGGCAAGGCACAGCGCGTCGGCGGCGCGTGGCGACACGCCATAAACCGAGGCAATCGAGGGCGCCTGGGACGAGGTGACGACGCCCAGCCGCGTCTCGATCAGATATTTGGCGAAGGTCGCGGCGTGGTCCGAACTGCCGCGCGCGCATGTCAGCACCGCTGAAGGGGGCTGGCGGCGAAGCCGCTCGGCAAGCGCTGCGATGCGGTCGGCATTGGCGGCGCGCTGCTGCGCAATGGCCGCACCCGCTTCGCGTGCCTCGGCGAACATCCTGGTGGCCTCGGGAACGGGGAGACTCATGTGATCGCGTTCAGCTCTGCTACAAAGTCATAGGCGTCGCCGCGATACCAGCTATGCGTCATCTCGACGGGGCGACCGTCCTCGAGATAGCCGCGTCGTTCAATGAACAGGCCGGGCGCCCCCGGCTCGATGGCCAGCAGCTTCGCCTGTTCGGCGTTGAACAGTACCGCCCGCAGCCGCTGGAGCGCGCGCACCGGACGGTTCCCGGCGGCCTCGAGTGCGGCATAGAGCGACGCGTCGACCGCATCTGCCGATGGTAGCGCGGTCCCGAGGATCGTCGAATATTCGAGCGCCATCGGCATCTCGTCGGCATAGCGGATACGGTTGAAGCGGAAGACGCGCGTGCCCGGGCTCAGCCCCAGCGTCAACGATTCGTCGGAGGTGACCGCGCCTTCGGACTTGCTCAGCCATTCGCTGCGTGCGCTGCGGCCGCGCGTCGCCATGTCCTCCGAAAAGCTCGTGAGCTTGGAAAACTGCTTTTCGACGCGACCGGCGACGAATGTGCCCGCGCCCTGGCGGCGCGTGAGCATCCCCTCGTTGACCAGCCCGTCGAGCGCCTTGCGGACGGTGATGCGCGAGACCTCGAAATCGCTCGCGAGGTCGCGCTCGGGCGGCAGGGCCTCCTCGGGCTTGAGCATCTGTGTCTCGATCGCGCGACGCAACGCCTGCTGCAATCGCTGGTAGAGCGGCGCATGGCCGTTGGTGTCCAGCGATCCGATCTGCTCGGCCAGGCTCATCGCCTCCGGTCTCCCAGTGTCTTTCGTTTCCGGGCGTGAGCGCCCCCTGCCGTTCATATAAGACCAATTGATTACCTCTTGCCAACAGATAATTTCGAAAAACGCAAAAAAATTGTCACGAAGTCACTTGACGACGGGATTGGTCTGGTTGATGGTCCTGTCATTGGTCTGTCATTGGTTACAGATTGGCATGAAGTCCAAAAGGACGTGCCAGGGAAGGGGAGAGGCTGAGATGACATTGCACAAATTCCTCGCAGGTTCGGCGAGCGTGCTCGCCTTCATGGCGAGTGCCGGCGGTGCCTGGGCGCAGGAGGCTGCGCCGACCGAAGGTGACGAGATCATCGTCACGGGCTTTCGTGCCTCACAGGCAGCGTCGATCGACGCAAAGCGCAATTCGGGCGTCGTCGCCGACGTCATCACCGCCGAGGACATCGGCAAGTTTCCCGACAAGAACGTCGCCGAAGCGCTGCAGCGCGTACCGGGCATCGTCGTCAACCGCGAGTTTGGCGAAGGCGAGCGCGTTTCGGTTCGCGGCACCGCGCCCAACCTCACCAAGACACTGCTCAACGGCCACTCCGTGGCGACCGCGGACTGGTTCATCCTCGACCAGCTCGCGTCGGTCCGCAGCTTCAACTACCTCATCCTGCCCTCGGACGTCGTGGGTCAGCTCGAGGTCTACAAGAGCTCGCAGGCCGATATCGAGGAAGGCGGCGTCGGCGCTACCATCAACGTCCACACGCGCAACCCGCTCGACCTTGACCCGTTCACCTTCACCGGCTCGATCCAGGGCGTCTATTCGGACCGCTCCAGCTCATTCGATCCGCAGCTTTCGGGCCTGGTGAGCTGGAAAAATGCCGATGAAACCTTCGGCATCCTGCTCGGCGCCATCTATCAGAAACGCGAAACCCGGCGCGATGGCGTGGAGGTGCTCGGCTACGACACGCGGACCGTGGCGGGGCAGAGCGTGGCGGTTCCCGCGCTGATCGGCTCGGCGCTGTTCCGCCAGGACCGGGAACGCTATGGCGGCAATATCGGTATCCAGTTCCGCCCGTCGGACGCGCTGGAGATCAACCTCACGGGCCTCTATTCGCGACTCAACGCCGACAACTACAACCAGAACTATCTGCTCTGGCCCGGCCGCGCGATTGGCGACGGCGGCACCGTCACCAATCCGGTATTCGAGGACGGGACGCTCGTTTCTGCCGGCGTGACCTCGCTCCCCGGCAGCCGCGCGGTCGTGTTCGACGCGATCAGCCGCCAGGCGGTCGCCAAGACGATGTCGATCGATCTCGACGTCACCTACAGGCCCGCCGAGAATACGACCATCCACGCCAAGGGCGGCTGGACCAAGGCCGATGGCGACACGGTCAACGAGTATTTCCTCGAGACCGCCGCGCCCGGTTCGATCACCTTCGACATCACCACCCAGGCGCCCTCGGGGGCCGTGCTCGTCCCCGACGCGACCTCGCCCGCGAACATGCTCATCGACTTTGCGCGCCTGCCGACGGTCAAGAGCGACGACGAAGAGAAATATATCTACGTCGACGTCGAGCAGGGGGTCGATTGGGGTCCGCTGAACGCACTGAAATTCGGGTTCAAATATGCTGATCACGATCGCAGCGCGCTGTGGATGAGCACGTCCTTCGATCCATTCGTGACCGGCCTGACCTGTGGCGCAGCGCTCTGCACGGCCGCCGATTTTGCAAGCGGCGAGCTGACGCCGGGCAATTTCCTGAAGAACATCGCCTCGCCGGGCACGCTCACCGACTATTGGACGGTCGACCAGCGCAAGCTCAAGGATATCTTCAGCGCGCAGCCGGCGGCCAACCGCACCCGCTTCGTCGTTCCCGGCAATACCTTCTCGGTCAACGAGAAGACCTATGGCGGCTATGGCATGGCCAAGTTCGGCGGTGAGGGCTGGAAGGGCAATTTCGGTGTCCGCGTCATCAGGACCGACCAGACCTCGAACGGCAACCTGCTGGGTGCGCCCAACCCGACCAACACCAGCCCGTTCGGCAACTTCACCCCGGTCACGATCGAGCGGTCCTACACCGACGTCCTGCCCAGCGCGAACCTGTCGATCGACGTGACCGACCAGATCGTGCTGCGCTTTGCCGCGGGTCGCGTCGTGGCGCGTCCCGACTTCCAGGCGGTGACCGCGGGCGTCAACCTCAACGGCACCACGCTGACGGGTGACGGCGGCAATCCGGATCTCGATCCGTTCCGCGCGAACCAATACGACATTTCGCTCGAATGGTATCCCGATCGCGAGACGATCGTGGCTTTGGCGGCCTTCTACAAGGACATCGGATCCTATATCGTCAACCAGACCACGACCGAGGTCTTCCCGGGCCAGTTCGTGCCGGGCACCCAGCCCGCGGTCTGCACGCCGATCACGGGAAGCCCGGGCCTGTTCGATTGTCCGTACCAGATCAACCGCCCTTCCAATGGCCCGGGCGGGCGCAACCAGGGCATCGAGTTCCAGGTTTCGCGGCCGATCTGGGGCGGCTTCGGTGCGGTCTTCAACTATACCTATTCGGACGCCAAGGCCGACAACGGCGATCCGATCCCGGGCAACTCCAAGCATTCGCTCAACGTGACGGGCTATTACGAGACCGACATGTTCAGCGCGCGCCTGTCGTACAACTACCGGTCGAAGTTCTTCATCAACATCGACCGCGCGGCTCCGCTCAACCAGGCGGCGCTTGAAGGGCTCGATGCAGCGTTCGTGTTCAACGTCACCGACAATATCGCGCTGACCGCCGATGCGGTGAACCTGACCAACGAAAAGATCGTGCAGTTTTCGGGCACCACGGTTCGCCCGCGCGCGATCTACGACAATGGACGGCAGTTCTTTGTTGGCGCCCGTCTGAAGTTCTGATCAGGATGGGCGGGCCGTTTCTGCGGCCCGCCCTGCTGATCCGAGGACACTGAATGACTTCCGGCTCGCGCATCATGAACGATCGCTTCACCCTCCTCGCAGCCGGTATCCTGCTAGCAACGTGCGCTTCGGCCGCGCTTGCCGGGCCGGCGGGCGCGCCATCCCTGCTTCCGCTTCCCCAATCGATTGCGCCGTCACAGGGCAGCTTCCGACTGACGGACAAAAGCGTGATCGTCGTTCCCGCGGGGGATGCGCGCGCGCGCGCGGCCGCCGAAAGACTGGCCGACCTGCTCTTCATCAATCGTGGCTTTCGTCTCGCGATAACGGGCCGCCCAGCCAAGGGCGCGATCCGCTTCGATCGGATCAAAGGTCTGGCCAAGGAGGCCTATCGGCTCGACGTCCGCCCCGACGGCACGACCATCGCCGCCAGCGACGATGCCGGCCTGTTTTACGGCGCCGTCACCTTCTGGCAGCTCGCCACGAGCGGTGGTGATGCCATAAATGCCATTCGGATCGATGATGCCCCGCGCTTCCGCTGGCGCGGTCTGATGCTGGACAGTGCGCGGCATTTCCAGTCGCCCGACTTCATCAAGCGCTTCATCGACTGGATGGCTGTCAACAAGCTCAACACCTTTCACTGGCATCTGGTCGACGACCAGGGCTGGCGGATCGAGATCCGGAAATATCCCAGGCTCGTCGAGACGGGTGCGTGGCGCACGCCGGCATCGGCGCCGGGCGCGCCGAAACTGCCACGGACGGGCGGCTATTACACGCAGGAGCAGATCCGCGAGATCGTCGCCTATGCCGCGGCGCGCCACATCACGGTCGTTCCCGAGATCGAAATGCCCGGCCATGCGCTCGCGCCGATCCGGGCCTATCCCGAACTCGGGACCGGCGTGACGCCGCCGTCGGGTATCGAATCCGACTGGGGCGTCTTTCCCTATCTGTTCAACGTCGGGGACGGCACGTTCGGATTTCTGCGGGATGTGCTGACGGAGGTGATGGCGCTCTTCCCGTCCGAATATATCCATGTCGGCGGTGACGAGGCGGTCAAGGACCAGTGGAAAGCGTCGCCCCGCATCCAGGCGCAGATGAACGCGCTCGGCATCGCGGACGAGCACGCGTTGCAGAGCTGGTTCATCCAGCGGATGGAAAGGTTCCTCGCGAGCAAGGGCCGGCGCCTGATCGGCTGGGACGAGATTCTGGAAGGCGGACTTGCCCCCAATGCCACGGTCATGTCGTGGCGCGGGATCGAGGGCGCGGTCGCCGCCGCGCAGGCGGGGCACGACGCGGTGCTCTCGCCCGCGCCGGTGCTCTACCTCAACCATCGTCAGGGCACGACAGGTATGGAGCCGCCGGGCCGCGGCGATCCGATGACGCTGGCGCGCGTCTATGCCTTCGACCCCGCGCCCGATACGCTGACGGGTGACCAGCAGCGCCATATCCTCGGGCTCCAGGCGAATCTGTGGACCGAGCATATGCGCACCGACGCGCGCGTCGCATGGAGCGCCTGGCCGCGCGCATCGGCGGTCGCCGAACTGGGGTGGTCGGCTGCAAAGGCGCGCGATTTCGACGGCTTCGTGGACCGGCTCGTGCCACAGCTGGATCGCATGAAACCGCTCGGGCTCGAGGCCGCGACAAGCGCCTTCGCGCCTTATGCGACGCTCGGGCCTGTACCGGGCGGCAGAGCGGAGGCGACGCTCGCCAACCAGATCGGCGCGGAGATCCGTTACACCACCGATGGCAGCGCGCCGCAGGCCAACTCGCGAGTCTATGCCGCCCCGCTGACGCTGGCCATCCCGACGCGGCTGCGCGCGGCTTCCTTCAGGCACGGCAACGCGCTGCCGGGCAGCCTCGATCAGACAGTGGACGCGCTTTCGGTGCGACATCGCGATGATACGCAGCTCAAACTTTGCTCTAACGACATCGCGCTCCAGCTCGAGGACGATGCACCTGCCGACGGCCCGCGGGCCGTTTTCCTGATCGACATCATGAAACCTTGCTGGATCTACGAGGCGGCGCCTCTTGACGGCATAAGCGAAATCGCTGTCGATGTCGGGCAGATCCCGTTCAACTTCCAGATCGGCAAGGACATCGAGAAGATCATCTTTCGCCCGCCCGCGACGCCCGAAGGCGAGGTCGAGGTCCGTATCGACGGCTGCGACGGCGAGCGCATCGCTGTGCTTCCGTTTAAGCCCGCCGCCAGCAATCCCGCGCTGACCACGCTCAAGGCGCCGATCGCGCCGCGCCCAGGGAGCCATGACCTTTGCTTCACCTACACCGCGAAGGGACCGAGCCCGATGTGGGCGATCGACGCGGTCCAGCTGATCCCGCGCCCATGAACACGGTTCGTGTCGCAGCGCCCTTTGCCGGATGGGCAGCCGCGCTCGACGAGGTGCCCGATCCCGTTTTCGCCGAGCGGATGATGGGAGACGGAATCGCGATCGATCCGCTCGACGGAGTGCTGCGCGCGCCCGCCGATGCCGAGGTGATCGCGGTCGCACCGACGGGGCATTCGGTGACGCTCAGGCTTGCCAACGGTGCCGAACTGCTGATCCATATCGGGCTGGAGACCGTGGGGCTCGGCGGCGAGGGATTTGTCGCAAAGGTCAAGGACGGCGCGCGCGTTGCGACAGGCGATGCGCTGATCGCGTTTGATCTCGATGCCGTGGCGGCGCGCGCCAAGAGTTTGATCACACCGATCGTGATTGCCAATGAAGGGTATCGCGTCGCGCTGATCGCCTGCGACCGGAGCGTGAGCGCGGGCGAGGCGCTGATGGAGGTGATCGCCGAGGGCGTCGCCGCGACGGGCACGGTCGCGGTCGGCGACGACACCGCGGTGCTCGAAGTCGGCATCCCCATGGCCAATGGCGTCCATGCGCGCCCGGCGGCGAAGATCGCGGCGACGCTCAAGCCTTTCGCCGCGCAGGTCAGCTTTGCTGCGCATGGGCGCGAGGTTAATGCGCGCAGTGCGGTGGCGCTGATGACGCTGGCGCTGAAGCATGGCGACGGCGTGCGGATCACCGGCAAAGGCGTCGATGCGCGCGCCGCGGTCACCGCGGTCGCCGCGCTGATCGAGACGGGGATGGGCGAGGCGCATGAGGCGCCCGCGCCGATGGCTGTCGCCGATGTCGCGATGCCGGCCACGGGGCCCGTGTTCAGGGGCGTCCGCGCCGCGCCGGGGCTCGCCATCGGGCCTGCGGTCCAGTTCCGCCCCGCCGATGCCGAGGTGCCCGAGGCGGGGGAGGGACTGGTTCACGAGGCGACCGCGCTCGAACAAGCGATGCATGCGCTTTCTGCCGAGCTTGACGGCGCGGGAACAGGTCCGGCCTCCGAGATTGCGGCGGCGCACCGCGCGCTGCTGGAGGATCCCGAACTGCTCGAAGGCGCGCAGAGCTGGTTGGGCAGGGGCAAGAGCGCGGGCCACGCCTGGCGGATGGCAACGCGCGCGCAGGCCGATGCCATCCGCGCGACGGGCGACCCGCTGCTGATCGAGCGCATCGCCGATTTGATCGACATCGAGCGACGACTGATCGCCAAGCTGCTTGGTGATACCGCTCCGGCAATGCCGCGGCTGGCCGATCGCGCGATCCTGATCGCCGATGAGCTGCTGCCCTCGCAATTCATGGCGCTCGATGCCACGCGGCTCGGCGGCGTTGCTACGGCGCGTGGAGGGCCGACCTCGCATGTGGCGATCCTCGCAGCGGCTGCCGGAGTGCCGATGCTGGTCGCCGCCGGCGCGGGGGTACTTGGTGTGCCCGAGGGGCGCACCGTGATTCTCGACGCCGATGCGCGAACGCTCGATTCCGATCCCCTACCCGCGCGGTTGCAGCACATGGCCGAGAGGCTGCTCGCCAACAGCGCGCGCCACGCGGCTGAAGCGGCGGCCGCCGCGGATGACTGCATCATGTCAGACGGCACGCGCATCGAAATCTTCGCCAATCTGGCCTCGGAAGAGGAGGCCGAACGCGCGGTCCGGTTCGGAGCTGAAGGATGCGGGCTGCTGCGCACCGAGTTCCTGTTCCTCGATCGCGCCGATGCCCCCTCTGAGGAGGAGCAGCGCCAAAGCTATGCCGCGATCGCGGCGGCGCTCAAGGGACGGCCGCTGATCGTCCGCACGCTCGACATCGGCGGTGACAAGCCTGTGCCCTATCTGCCGTTCCCCCACGAAGAGAACCCCGCGCTCGGCAATCGCGGCATCCGGCTGGGGCTGCAGAAGCCCGAACTGCTCGCGACGCAGCTGCGCGCGATTCTGTCCGGCGTGCCCGTTGCACAGTGCCGCGTGATGCTGCCGATGATCGTCGATGTCGGGGAACTGCGCGCGGTCCGCGCGGTCTTTGACGAAGCGGCGGCGGCCGCGGGGCTGACCCACCGGGTACCGCTGGGCGTGATGATCGAGACGCCCTCGGCCGCGCTACTTGCCGAGAGCATTGCTGCCGAGGCGGATTTCCTGTCGATCGGCTCCAACGACCTCACCCAATACGCACTTGCCGCCGATCGCGGCAATCCGGCGGTGGCCGACAAGATCGACGCGCTGCATCCCGCAGTGCTCCGCCTGATTGCAGAGACTTGCAAAGGCGGCGCGAAACATGGCCGCTGGACGGGTGTGTGCGGTGGCATCGCCTCCGACCCGCGCGCCGCTGCCATCCTCATCGGGCTGGGTGTTACCGAACTGTCCGCAACTGCCGGGACGATCCCGGCGCTGAAGGCCGCGGTGCGCCGGCTGTCGCTGGAAGATTGCAAGGCATTGGCTGTGCGTACGCTCGCGGCGGGATCCGCCGAAGAGGTTCGCGCCATGATCGAGGGAGAGCGCTGATGCGCCTGTCACTGGACCGTCTGCAGCCGCTGGGCCGCGCGTTGATGCTGCCGATCGCGGTGTTGCCCGTCGCGGCTCTCCTGCTGCGCATTGGCCAGCCCGATCTGCTCGGCATTCCTTTCGTCGCGGCGGCGGGCGATGCGATCTTCTCCAATCTCGGCATCCTCTTCGCGATCGGCGTGGCGGTCGGCCTCGCGCGCGAGAACCATGGTGCGGCGGGACTGGCTGGCGCGGTCTGTTTCCTCGTCACGATCGAGGGCGCAAAGGCCCTGATGGCGGTTCCGCCGGATATCGCAGCCTTTTCGGAAGACACTGCAAATGCGCTGGCGGTTTCGGCGTGGAAGGCGAAGGAGATCGCCAAGCTGAGCGTTCCCGCCGGCATATTGTCGGGATTGACCGCGGGCTGGCTCTACAATCGCTATTCCAACATCCAGGTGCCGGAATATCTCGCCTTTTTTGGCGGCCGGCGCTTCGTGCCGATTGCAGCGGGCCTTGCGGGCGTGATCGGCGCGATCGGCTTCGGACTCGGCTTTCCCGCAATCGAGAGCGCGTTCGATGCGCTTAGCCGCTGGGTGGTGAGCGCGGGCAGCTTCGGGTTGTTTGCCTATGGTGTGCTCAACAGGTTGCTGATCATTACGGGATTGCACCACATCATCAACAATATCGCGTGGTTCCTGCTCGGCGACTTCAATGGCGCGACGGGCGACATCAAGCGTTTCTTCGCGGGCGATCCGACCGCCGGACAGTTCATGTCGGGCTTCTTCCCGGTCATGATGTTCGGCCTGCCCGCGGCGTGCCTTGCCATGTACCGCTCGGCGCTGCCCGAGCGCCGCAAGGCGGTGGGCGGCATGCTGCTCAGCCTTGCGCTCACATCGTTCCTGACTGGCGTCACCGAGCCGATCGAGTTCACCTTCATGTTCCTCGCCCCCGTGCTCTACGCGGTGCATGCGGTGCTGACGGGTCTGTCGATGGCGCTGATGGACCTGCTGGGCGTCCGGCTCGGCTTCGGCTTCTCGGCGGGACTGTTCGACTATATGCTCAATTTCGGGCTCGCGACCAGGCCGTGGATGCTGCTGCCGATCGGCGCGGGCTATGCGCTCATCTATTATGCGACCTTCCGCTTCGTGATCGTCCGTTTCGACCTCAAGACGCCGGGGCGCGAGGCCGTCGGGCATGAGGTGACGACCAATCCGGCGCTCGGCGGCGACCGTGCGCAGGGCTTTATCGCCGCGCTGGGTGGCGCCGACAATCTGGTGACGGTTGATGCCTGCACGACACGGCTCAGGCTTGTGCTCAACGATGCCGATGGCGTCGACGAGGGCGCGTTGAAGGCACTCGGCGTGCGCGGCGTGGTTCGGCCGGGGCCGGGGGCGCTGCAGGTCGTGCTCGGTCCTGTCGCCGATCAGGTGGCGGGCGAGATCCGCGCGGGGCTGCGCGGTGCGCCGGTACGCGAGACTGCGGCGCCGCACGCGGCACCCGCAGTCGATGCCGTGCTGGCTGCGCTGGGCGGGGCAGCCAATGTCACTGCGCTCGCGGAGCAGGCCGGGCGGCTGCGGGTCGCCGTGACCGATGCCGCGCTCGTCGACCTTGCCGTGCTCGCCGGCTTAGGGCGCGGCGCGACCTTCGCCTCGCCCCGCAGCGTCCACCTGCTCGGGGGGGCGGGTGCCGAGGCACTCGCTGCCGATCTCCATGCAAGGATCGCCCCCCGACGGGGCTAACCGTGCCGCCCCTGCGATCAGCGGGGATTCATTTCGGCGTGATATACTGCCAGAATCGGGCCGGGGCATGGTCTGGTTTGGAGATTGAGCGGGGTATGAGCGCAGTTCGCGCCGGGCGTTCCGGGTTTAGATTGAAATTGAAGCGGCTATTCGCGCTGGCGGCTCTCGCCAGCCTTTCGGCCTGTGCGACGGTGGTTCCCGCCTCGCCGGGCGCACGTCCGGTCGCGCAGGTGCCGCGGCCGGCACCGCGCCCCATGCCGCCGCGTCCCGCGCAGCCGCGCCCGACGCCGCTTCCCGTGGTACAGCGCCCCGTTCCGGAGGTCGCACCCGCAGCGCTGCAGGCAACGATCCGTTCGCTCGGCGCCAGCTTCAGCGGCACCGTCGGCATTGCAGTACGCGATGTCCATGCGGGCTGGGTGATCGACTATAATGGCCGCCAACCCTTGCCGCAGCAGAGCGTAAGCAAGCTCTGGGTCGCGGCGACGCTGCTCGAGGGGGTCGATCAGGGGCGCATCGCGCTCACCGACATGGTGACGATCACGCGGAGCGACCTGACGCTGTTCCATCAGCCGATCCGCGATCTCGTCGGCAAGGACGGGTATCGCGAGTCGGTGTCGAGCCTGCTGACGCGCGCTATGACGCAGAGCGACAATACCGCCAATGATTCGCTGCTGCGCCGCGTGGGCGGGCCGAGCGCGGTGCGTTCCTTCCTCACCAGCCACGGCATCCTCGATATCCGCTTTGGTCCAGGGGAGCGCCTGCTGCAGAGCGGCACCGCCGGGCTCAGCTGGAAGCAGGAATATTCGGTTGGCAACGCCTTCTATACGGCGCGCGCCAACCTGCCGATGAGCACGCGGCAGGCCGCGCTCGACCGCTATCTCGCCGATCCACCCGATGGGGCGACCGCCATCGGCATGGTCAATGCGCTCGCCAAGCTGAAGCGTGGCGAACTGCTGTCTCCGCGATCGACCGATTATCTGATCACGACGATGCAGGCCTCGCGCACCGGGCCAAATCGCCTGCGTGGCGGCGTGGTCGGCGGCTGGTCGTTTGGGCACAAGACGGGCACGGGGCAGCAGCTCGGCGGTGTCTCGACGGGGTATAACGACGTCGGTCTGCTCACCGCCCCCGACGGCCGGACCTATGCGGTCGCGGTGATGATCGGATCGACGCGGCGCTCGATCCCCGAACGGATGAGCCTGATGCAGGCCGTCACCCGCGCGGTGATCTCAAACCACGCCACCCGGCCGCTCGGCGCGGATTGAGTTTCAGATCCTCCCCGGAACGGGGAGGGGGACCATGCGAAGCATGGTGGAGGGGCGGCTCTAAGTTCAGCGCGGCCCCTCCGTCAGCCCTCCGGGCTGCCACCTCCCCGACTCGGGGAAGATCTGCGTTACAGGATCCCCGGAAGGTCGAGCTGGTGCTGACGCGCGCAGTCGCGGGCGATGTCATAGCCCGCATCGGCATGGCGCATCACGCCCGTCGCGGGATCGTTCCACAGCACGCGTTCGATGCGACGGTCGGCCTCCTCGGTGCCGTCGCAGGCGATGACCATGCCGCTGTGCTGCGAATAGCCCATGCCCACGCCGCCACCGTGGTGGAGCGATACCCAGGTCGCGCCGCTCGCGGTGTTGAGCAAGGCATTGAGCAGCGGCCAGTCGCTGACCGCGTCCGAACCATCCATCATCGCCTCGGTTTCGCGATTGGGCGACGCGACCGAGCCTGAATCAAGGTGATCGCGGCCGATCACGATCGGCGCCTTCAACTCACCGTTCCTCACCATCTCGTTGAAGGCGAGACCGAGGCGGTGGCGATCGCCGAGACCGACCCAGCAGATGCGTGCGGGCAGGCCCTGGAACTGGATGCGCTCCCGTGCCATGTCGAGCCAGTTGTGGAGGTGATGGTTATCGGGCAGCAGTTCCTTCACCTTTGCGTCGGTCTTGTAGATGTCCTCGGGATCCCCCGAGAGCGCCGCCCAGCGGAAGGGGCCGACGCCCCTGCAGAAGAGCGGGCGGATATAGGCGGGGACGAAGCCCGGGAAATCGAACGCGTTCTCGACGCCCTCGTCCTTGGCGACCTGACGGATGTTGTTGCCATAGTCGACCGTGGGCACGCCCGCGGCGCGGAAGTCGAGCATCGCGCGGACATGCTCGGCCATCGAGGCCTTGGCGGCCCTGGCCACGCCCTGCGGATCGCGCTCGCGACCCTCGAACCATTGTTCGAGCGTCCAGCCCTTCGGCAGATAGCCGTTGACCGGATCGTGCGCCGAGGTCTGGTCGGTCAGGAGGTCGGGACGCACGCCGCGGCGATAGAGTTCGGGCAGGATCTCGGCGGCGTTGCCGAGCAAACCGACCGAGATCGCGCGCTTCTCCGCGCAGGCCTTTTCGATGAGTTCGAGCGCCTCGTCGATGCTGTTCGCGGCGTGGTCGAGATAGCGCGTCTTCAGACGCATCTCGATTCGGCTCGGCTGGCATTCGATCGCGAGGCACGAGGCGCCCGCCATCACCGCGGCGAGCGGCTGCGCGCCGCCCATGCCGCCAAGCCCCGCGGTTAGCAGCCACTTGCCCGAAAGGTCGCCATTGTAGTGCTGGCGTCCCATCTCGACGAAGGTCTCGTAGGTGCCCTGAACGATGCCCTGCGTGCCGATATAGATCCACGAGCCCGCGGTCATCTGGCCGTACATCGCCAGACCCTTTTTATCGAGCTCGTTGAAATGCTCCCACGTCGCCCAGTGCGGCACGAGGTTGGAGTTGGCGAGGAGCACGCGTGGCGCGTCCCTGTGCGTGCGGAAGACGCCAACGGGCTTGCCCGACTGGACGAGGAGCGTCTGGTCGTCCTCCAGTTGCTTCAGCGCGGCGACGATCTTGTCGAAGCTCTCCCAGTCGCGCGCGGCGCGGCCAATGCCGCCATAGACGACAAGCTCGTGCGGGTTCTCGGCCACCTCGGCATCGAGATTGTTCATGAGCATGCGCAGGGGGGCTTCGGTGAGCCAGCTTTTCGCATTGAGCTCGGTGCCGCGGGGGCTGCGGATGGAACGGCTGTTGTCGAGTCGGGTCATCATTGGCCTTTCGCGAAGGTCAGGCAGGCGGCGAGCACCTGCTGCAGAATGTCTTGCAGGGGTTGGGCGCGCGCTGCGTCCCAGGCGGGCGGCCACGCTGCCGCCTCGTCGAGATAGCCGCGCATCGCGAGTTCCATCTGGATCGCGTGGACACCGCTTTCAGGCTGGCCATAGTGGCGCGTGATCCAGCCGCCCTTGAAGCGGCCGTTCACCACGCCGGACCATTGCCCGTCCTGCTTGTGAAAAAGCGAAGCATCTACCACGGATTCGGTCAGTTCAGAGTCGCAGCTCGCGCCGCCGTTGGTGCCGATGTTGAACTGCGGCAGCTCGCCATCGAACAGGCGGGGCACATGGCTGCGGATCGAATGCGCATCGTAGAGCACGACGCGCGGATGATGCGCGCGCAGTCGTTCGATCTCGCCGGCAATCGCAGCATGATAGGGCGCGAAATAGAGATCGCGGCGGCGCGCGATTTCGGCGTCATCGGGTTCGTGGCCCGCCTTGTAGAGCGGTTCGCCGTCAAAGGTCTCGGTCGGGCAGAGCCCCGTCGTCGCCTGTCCGGGATAGAGCGAGGCGCCCGAGGGATCGCGGTTCATGTCGATCGCGGTGCGCGAAATCGCGGTGCGGATCACCGTCGCGCCGAGACCGGTGGCGAAGGCGTAGAGCCGATCGACGTACAGGTCGGCGTCATGCTCGCCGAGCGCGGTCGAGACGAGCCCGTCCGCGATATCGGCGGGGATATGGGTGCCGGCATGGGGTACGCTGACGATCAGCGGCGCATCGCCGCGGATGACGGTGAGCCAGTCGGTCATATAGTTCCTCCCCGGAACGGGGAGGGGGACCACGCGAAGCGTGGTGGAGGGGCTGGCACAATGTTCGGCCTCCGCGCAGCCCCTCCGTCGCGCTGCGCGCGCCACCTCCCCGTACCGGGGAGGATCTGGAAGCCAGTTTTCACGCCGTTACTCCGGGCAGCTCCGCCAATGCCGCCACCTTGCCGTCCGCGACCAGCGCGGTCGCGGCGAGGATGTCGGGGTGGAAATGGCGGTCATCGGCGAGCGTCGGGACATCGGAGCGGAGCAGGGCGCGCGCGCTTTCGAGCACCGCGCTCGAATTCAGCGGTGCATGAAAATCGCAGCCCTGCGCTGCCGCGAGATATTCGATCCCCAGCACCGCCGCGAGGTTCTCCGCCATGCCGAGCAGGCGGCGCGCGCCGTGCGCGGCCATCGAGACATGATCCTCCTGATTGGCCGAGGTCGGAATCGAATCGACGCTCGCGGGATAGGCCTTCTGCTTGTTTTCCGAGACGAGCGCGGCGGCGGTCACCTGCGGGATCATGAAGCCCGAATTGAGGCCGGGCCGGGGGGTGAGGAAGGCGGGAAGGCCGGAGAGCGCAGGATCGACGAGCATCGCGGTGCGGCGCTCGGAAATCGAACCGATCTCGCAAAGGGCGAGTGCGATCATGTCGGCGGCGAAGGCGACGGGCTCGGCGTGGAAATTGCCCCCCGAAAGCGCCTCGTCGCTCTCGGGGAAGATCAGCGGATTGTCCGAGACGCCATTGGCTTCGGTTTCGAGCGTCGTGGCCGCCTGACGCAGCAGGTCAAGCACGGCGCCCATCACCTGCGGCTGACAGCGCAGGCAATAGGGATCCTGCACGCGCGGATCGTCGAGCTGGTGCGAGGCGCGGATCGCCGAACCCGCCATCAGGGCGCGCAGCGCGGCGGCTGTCTCGATCTGGCCCTTGTGCCGGCGCAGTGCGTGGATGCGCGGATCGAAGGGGGTGTCCGAACCCTTGGCGGCCTCGACCGAGAGCGCGCCCGTGACGAGCGCCGACTGGTACAGCCGCTCGGCCTCGAACAGCCCGGCCAGCGCATTGGCACACGAGAATTGCGTGCCGTTGAGGAGCGCCAGCCCTTCCTTGGGGCCGAGCGTCAGCGGCGCGAGCCCCGCTTCGGCGAGTGCAGCATTCGCCCCCAGTCGCTCGCCGTTCAGGAAAATCTCGCCCACGCCGATCATCGCGGTGGCGAGGTGCGAGAGAGGAGCAAGGTCACCCGACGCGCCGACCGAGCCCTGTGCCGGGATGACCGGAGTCAGCCCTTTGGCGAGCATGGCTTCGAGCAACGCGATGGTTGCGGGACGGACGCCGGAGGCGCCCTGGCTGAGACTGGCGAGCTTGAGCGCCATCATCAGCCGCGCGATCGCGACGGGCATCGGCTCGCCCACGCCCGCGGCATGGCTCAGCACGATGTTGCGCTGGAGCGTTTCCAGATCCTCATCACCGATCCGGACGCTGGCGAGCTTTCCGAAGCCGGTATTGATGCCGTAAACGGGTTCGCCTTTTGCGAGGATGCGCTCGACGGCGGCGGCACTCTCGGCAATCAGGGGATGCGCCGCTTCGGCGAGCACGGGCGTGGCGCCGCGATAGATTGCGCGCCAGTCGGCAAGCGGGACATGGCCCGGCTTGATCGTGATGTTCGTCATAGACCCTTCCACACACGCGCATGGAGCGGGTTGGCGCCCATGCGATAGACAAGTTCGGCGGGACGCTCGATGTTCCAGATCGCGAGATCGCAACTCTTGCCCGCCTCGAGGGTGCCCGTTTCACCGAGCATGCCGAGCGCACGCGCGGCCTCGCGGGTGACGCCGGCGAGGCACTCCTCGACGGTCAGGCGGAACAGTGTCGCGCCCATGTTCAAGACCAGCAGCAGCGAGGTGAGCGGCGAGGTGCCGGGGTTGCAGTCGGTCGCCAGCGCGATCGGTACGCCCGCGGCGCGCAGGGCCTCGATCGGGGGCAACTGCGTCTCGCGCGTGAAGTAATAGGCGCCGGGGAGCAGCACCGCGACGCTTCCCGCCCTCGCCATCGCCTCGATCCCGAGATCGTCGAGATATTCGAGATGATCGGCCGAAAGCGCGTCGAACCTGGCGGCAAGCGCTGCGCCGTGAAGGTTGGAAAGCTGTTCGGCATGGAGCTTGACGGGGAGGCCGTACGCGCGCGCCGCCTCGAAGACGCGTGATACCTGGCGGGGGGTGAACCCGATGCCTTCGCAGAACGCATCGACCGCATCGGCAAGTCCTTCAGCGGCGATCGCGGGGATCATCTCGTTGCAGACAAGATCGACATAGCCGTCGGCGTCGTCGCGGTATTCGGGGGGCAGGGCGTGCGCACCGAGAAAGGTGGTGGTGACGCGGACTCGCCGCTCGACTGCAAGCCGGTGCGCGGCGCGGAGCATCTTCAACTCGGCCTCGGTCGAGAGGCCATAGCCCGACTTGACCTCGATCGTCGTCAGCCCCTCGGCAATCAGTGCGTCGAGCCGCTGCAGCGCGGTCGCGACGAGTTCATCCTCGCTCGCTGCGCGTGTTGCGGTCATCGTCGACACGATACCGCCGCCCGCGCGTGCGATCTCCTCATAGCTGGCGCCCGCCAGCCGCAGCTCGAACTCGTGTGCGCGGTTGCCCGCATGGATGATGTGGGTGTGACAATCGATCAGCCCCGGGGTGATCCAGCGGCCCTCGCAGTCTATGATCTCGGCCGCGTCGAAGCGCGCATCGATGGGGCCGGCATAGGCGATGCGACCGTCCTTCGCCGCGATCATGCCGTTCTCGATCACGCCGGCCGCGCCCATCGTCGCGAGCCGGGCATTGGTCCAGATGCGATCGCAGCGATGGTCGGAGTCGGTTGCCATGCGCATAGACTTGCTCAATCACCCGTATTATGTCTAGTCATAATATCGCTGGCTGCAGGATGATCCGATGACGACGCTCTGGTTCGAAACCGCATTGCTTCCGACGGGCTGGGCCGATCGGGTCCGCGTCATCGTGGCGGACGGGCATATCGTCGCGGTGACCAGCAGCGTCGAACCCGAGACGGGCGACGAGCGCCACGCAATCGCGGTGCCGGGCCAGTGCAACGTCCACAGCCACGCCTTTCAGCGCGGCATGGCGGGGCTGTCCGAACACCGCGGCGACGGCAGCCGCGACGATAACTTCTGGAGCTGGCGCGAGGTGATGTACCGCTTCCTCGACCGGCTGACCCCTGAGGACATCGAGGCGATCACTGCCCAGGCCTATGTCGAGATGCTCGAGACGGGCTACACGCGCGTCGGCGAGTTCCACTATCTCCACAATGATCCGGCGGGCGCGCGCTATGCCGATCCCGCGGAGACCGCGGGACGGATCGTGGCGGCGGCGGAGGCGACGGGGATCGGGCTTACGCTGCTCCCCGTCTTCTACGCGCACAGCGATTTCGGCGGCTTGCCCGCCAAGCCGGGGCAGCGGCGTTTCCTGAGCGACCTCGACAGCTTCGCGACGCTGCTCGATGCGAGCCGTGCGAAGCTCGCAGGTGATGCAAACATGGGTGTCGCGCCGCACAGCCTGCGCGCGGTGACGGGCGAGGAACTTGGGGCGTTGCTTGCGATGAGCCCAACGGGTCCCTTCCACATCCATGCCGCCGAGCAGGTGAAGGAGGTCGAGGCGAGCGTCGCCTTTTCGGGGCAGCGCCCGGTCGAATGGCTGCTCGCCAATGCCGGGTTGGATGCGCGCTGGTGCCTCGTCCATGCGACGCACCTGACCGGAGCCGAGACCGATGCGCTTGCCAGCAGCGGTGCGGTTGCGGGGCTGTGCCCGATCACCGAGGCCAATCTGGGCGACGGCATCTTCCCGGCGGCGCGCTTCCTTGAAGCGGGCGGCGCGATCGGGACGGGGACCGACTCCAATATCCTGATCGATCTGGCGGGCGAGCTGCGGATGATCGAGTACAGCCAGCGCCTCCGCGACCGGGCGCGCAACGTCCTTGCCGCCGATGGCGTCTCGACGGGCGCGCGACTGTTCAATCGCACGCTTGCGGGTGGGGCGCGGGCGCTGGGTGTTCAGGCAGGGATCGCCCAAGGTGCATCGGCGGATATTGTGTCGCTCGACGCTGCACATCCGGCGCTTGACGGACGTAAGGGCGACTTGTTGCTCGACAGCTGGATCTTCTCGGGGCGCAGCGGCTGCATCGACACGGTGTGGCGGCACGGGCGCAAGGTTGTCACCGGGGGGCGGCATCACGCCGCCGACGCGATCGCTGCGCGCTACCGCGCCACCGTCAGGAGCCTGCTCGCGGGATGAATGCCGCGCTGACCCTCGATGAGCGGATCCGCGGCGATATCGAGCGGCAGATCCGCTCGGGCGCGCTCAAACCCGGGGACCGCATTCCCTTCGAGCACGAGCTGGTCGCGCAATATGGCTGCGCGCGTGCGACGGTCAGCAAGGCGCTGAGCGCGCTGAGCCGCGCGGGGCTGATCGAGCGGCGGCGCAAGGCGGGGTCTTTCGTCGCGCATCCGCATGTCCAGTCGGCGGTGCTCGACGTGCCCGACATCGGATCGGTGATCGCGGCGCGGGGCGATGCTTACCGCTTCGAGCTGCTGAAGAGTCGTGAGCGGAGGCAAGCAGCGGGCGATCCGCTCGTCGGCGAAGGCCCGCTGCTCGCGATCGAGGGGGTTCACCATGCCGCGGGCGAGCCCTTTGGCCATGAACTGCGCTTGATCAATCTCGCAATGGTGCCCGAGGCGCGCGGTGTCGATTTCGCCGCGGAGGCGCCGGGTTCGTGGTTGCTCGGCCATGTGCCGTGGAGCGACGCGCGCCACCGCATTGCCGCGGTCCCCGCCGAGGTGCGGCTGGCGAAGCTGCTCGGTGTGGCGCCGGGCACCGCCTGCCTCCAGCTCGAGCGCTGGACCTGGCAACTGGGCAAGGGAATCACCTGGGTGCGCCAGAC
Source organism: Sphingobium sp. FW306-1B-F04DB (assembly GCF_058781925.1). Taxonomy (NCBI): domain Bacteria; kingdom Pseudomonadati; phylum Pseudomonadota; class Alphaproteobacteria; order Sphingomonadales; family Sphingobiaceae; genus Sphingobium; species Sphingobium sp. FW306-1B-F04DB. Next base: position 84,706 of record NZ_JBYSXE010000010.1, read on the forward strand.
CTTTCCCGGTGACCGTTATGATCTCGTTGCCGAATTCACCCCGCAGAGCCGGTGATTTCTGTGTTAGGGCAGGGGCATGAACCCGCTCTACGCCAGCATGCCCACCACGATCTTCGAGAAGATGTCCGGCCTCGCGCGCGCGACGGGCGCGGTCAATCTGGGGCAGGGCTTCCCCGATTCGAATGGGCCGGCGGACGTGCTCGAAGCCGCGCAGCGCGCTCTGGTCGAGCAGTCCAACCAGTATCCGCCGATGGCGGGATTGCCTGTCTTGAGGCAGGCGGTGGCGGACCATTACCGTCATCATCAGGGCGTCGATCTCGACTGGCAGGGCGAGGTGACGATCACCTCGGGCGCGACCGAGGCGCTGGCGGCGGCGATCCTTGCGCTGGTGACGCCGGGCGACGAGGTCGTGCTGATCCAGCCGATGTACGACGCGTATCTGCCGCTGGTGCTCCGCGCTGGCGGGGTGCCCAGACTGGTGCGGCTCGAACCGCCCGCATGGCGGCTGACCGAGGAAGCGCTTGCGGCGGCATTCAGCGACCGCACGTCGGTCGTGCTCCTCAACAATCCCCTGAATCCGACCGCGACGATGTTTTCCGACGACGAGCTCGCGCTACTGGCGCGCTTTGTGGTGAAGCACGATGCGATCGTGATCAGCGACGAGGTCTGGGAGCATGTCGTCTTCGACGGCCGCGCGCATACGCCGGTCATGGCGATGCCGGGAATGCGCGAGCGGACGGTCAAGATCGGATCGGGGGGCAAGATCTTCTCATTGACCGGCTGGAAGGTCGGCTGGATGTGCGCAGCGCCGCACCTGACGCATGCGCTGGCGCGCGCGCACCAGTTCCTGACCTTCACCACCCCGCCCAATCTTCAGGCCGCGGTCGCGCACGGGCTGGCGAAGGACGACGGCTATTTCAGCGCGATGCGTGCCGATTTCGCGCGTTCGCGCGATCGGCTGGCGGCAGGGTTTGCGGCACAGGGCTGGGCGGTGCTGCCGAGCGCAGGCACCTATTTCCTGTCGATCGATCTCGCGGCGTCGGGCGTCGAGGCCGACGACGTGACCTTCTGCGACCGGCTGGTGCGCGAGGCGGGTGTCGCCGCGATCCCGGTCTCGGCATTTTATGCGGAAGATGCGGTCACCTCGGTGGTGCGGCTGTGCTTCGCCAAGGTCGATGCGACAATCGATGCCGGGATTGCGGGCATGGCAAAGGCGCGGACGCTATTTGGCCAATGAGCGGCCGATTTCCTGCGAAGGTTAGGAAGGTTCGGCGTATGGAAAAAATTCGCTCTATTACCGGAGCGGTATTGATCGGGTTTTTCGATCAATGCCTCGCGCGTCGTCTGCACATGGTCAAAGAGCCGATGGTTTGTATCAGCGTGACAGGCCGGGGACGTGTAGGACAGCAATTTGTGACGGCCATAGACCCAAATCTCGCCCCTCCCTTTCAAGGGAGGGAGTTGCCGGGTCGGCCATCTGGGAGATGGCCGCTGCCGGCAACTGGGTGGGTGTCGCCGTCAGGCGATCAAAACACGGACTTTGAAGGGCTCGCTGCGCTCGCTACCCACCCCCGCCCCTCCCTTGAAAGGGAGGGGTGAAGAGTAGCGTTCCACCCCATCGCAGACTTCAGAACGCCGGCAGCACCGCGCCCGCATAGTTCTTTTCGATGAAGGCCCGGGTGTCCTCGCTCTTCAGTGCGGCGATCAGCTTGGCGACCTTTGGATCATTGCGGCGTTCCTCGAGGCCGACGACATAGTTGAGATAGGGCGAGTCCTTGCCTTCGATGACTAGCGCGTCTTTGACCGGGCTCAGCTTTGCGTCGAGCGCATAGTTGGTGTTGATCAGCGCGAGGTCGAGTTGGTCGAGCACGCGCGGCATCGCGGCAGCTTCGAGTTCCTTGAACTGGAGGTTCTTGGGGTTGCTCGTGATGTCGCCCAGCGCCGAGAGCGCATGGCCGGGCCGCTTCAGTTTCAGCAGGCCCGCCTTTTCGAGCAGGACGAGCGCGCGGCCGGTGCTGCTCGGATCATTGGGGATCGCGACCTGCGCGCCATCGGGCAATTGGTCGAGTGCCTTCCACTTGCGCGAATAGCCGCCCATCGGCTCGACATGGATGCCCGCGAAGGTGACCAGCTTCGTCCCGCGATTGGCGTTGAAATCGTCCAGATAGGGCTTGGTCTGGAAATAATTCACGTCGATCTGCTTCTGCGCCACCTGCATGTTGGGCTGGACGTAGTCGTTGAAGACGCGGATCTCGAGATTGATGCCCTCTTTCGCGAGCGCGGGCTTGATGTGCTCGAGGATCTCGGCGTGCGGCACCGCGGTGGCGGCGACGCTGAGCGTATCGCCATCGGCCTTGCCGCCCTTCGAGCAGGCAGCGAGCGCAAGCAGGGCGGTGGCGATGAGGAGGGTGCGGCGGTTCATGGACTGTCCTTAGCGATGCGTGAAATGCTGGGCGAGGCGGTCTCCCGCGAACTGGATCGCCTGGACCATGAGGATCATGATGACGACGGTGACGACCATCACGTCGGTCTGGAAGCGCTGATAGCCGAAACGGATGGCGAGATCGCCAAGCCCGCCAGCGCCGACGACGCCCGCCATCGCGGTGAACGAGACGAGCGCGACCGCGGTGACCGTGGCGGCCGAGATGATGCCGGGCAGCGCCTCGGGGATCAGCGCGCGCCAGACCGTCTGGTTCGTCGTTGCGCCCATCGACTGGACCGCTTCGATCGTGTTGCGGTCGACCTCGCGCAGCGAGGCCTCGACCAGTCGCGCGAAGAAGGGCGCAGCGCCGACGACGAGCGGCGGGATCGCGCCGACCACGCCGAGCGAGGTGCCGACCAGCGCGACGGTCAGCGGTATCATCACGATGAGCAGGATGACGAAGGGCACCGAGCGCAGCACGTTGACGATGAAGCCGACGATTGCGTTCGCTACCTTGTTCTGCAGCAACTGGCGCTGCGCGGTCAGGAACAGCAGAACACCCAGCGGCAGTCCGATTGCGATGGTGAGCACGAGCGAACCAGCCAGCATCGCCAGCGTATCGAGGCATGCCTGACCGATATCCGCCCAGTCGATATTGGAAAAGAGACCGCTCACAGATGATGCTCCGCCAACGCCTCGACCAAGCGCTTCGCTGCTGGATGCACAGCGCGGTCGAACACGTCGGCCACGCTGCCCGATTCCACCACGACGCCATGATCGAGCACCGCGACGCGATCGCAGATCGCGCGGACTACCTCCATCTCATGCGTGATGAGCACGATCGTGAGGCCGAGTTCCTTGTTGAGTTCCTTCAAGAGCTTCAGCACCGATCGCGTTGTCTGGGGGTCGAGCGCGCTCGTCGCTTCGTCGCACAGCAGGATGTCGGGGCGCGTCGCGAGCGCACGCGCAATGCCCACGCGCTGCTTCTGGCCGCCGGAAAGCTGAGCGGGATATTTGTCCGCATGGTCGAATATCCCGACCCGCATCAGCAACTCTTCGACGCGCTCATCGATCGCGGCGCGGGGCATACCAGAGAGCTTCAGGGGAAAGGCGACATTCTCCGCCGCAGTGCGCGACGAGAGCAGGCCGAAATTCTGGAAGATCATGCCGATGCGGCGGCGCAGCTGGCGCAGCGCGGCGTTGTCGAGCGAGGCGATATCGAGGCCGTCGACCGTGATCGTGCCGCTGCCCGGGCGTTCGAGCGCGTTGATCAGGCGAACGAGCGTCGACTTGCCCGCGCCCGACTGGCCGATGACCCCGAAAATCTCGCCGCGCGCAACGGACAGCGTCACCCCCGACAGCGCAGGGCTGGCGCTTGCGATGAAGCTCTTGTGGACATCGTCAAAGGCGATCACGGGTTCGGACATGGTCGCAGGCTTTTAGGTCAGGATCGCTCACGCGCCAAATCCCGGTTTGCGCAATATTTGTTCGCGATCTTGAAAGTATTGCTTAGAGGCTCAGCCGGTTGGCGCGGCGGTCGATCCGCGTTCGATGAGGATGAACTCGAGCTTCCTGCGGCGGATCTCGGCCTTTCCGTCGATGAGCAGCGCGGTTGCGGCATAGGCCAGCTGCTGCGTCGGCTGGTGGACGGTGGTGAGCGGCGGCCAGACCAGGCGACACAGGGTCGTGTCGTCGAAGCCGACGATCGAGAGCCGGTCGGGTACGGTGATCTCGCGCTCGTGCGCGACCGCGAGCACGCCCGCGGCCATCTCGTCATTGCTCGCGAAGATCGCGGTCGGCGGCGCGGGCAGGTCGAGCAGCGCGGCGCCTGCGACGCGGCCCGATTCGAAGTCGTAGCGGCCGCGGTGGATGATCGCAGGGTCCTCGGCGATGCCGTGCGCGGCGAGTGCGCTGCGATAGCCTTCCAGGCGGTCGGCGCTGGAGGCGTGGTCGGGATGCCCGAGTACGAAGCCGATGCGGCGATGGCCAAGCTCGATCAGCCGCTTCGTCATCGCCTCGGCGGCGGCACGGTCGTCGATATAGACCGAGGACGAGGCCTCGGGCTCGGTGCCCGGCGAAATGCGGACGAAGGAAACCCCGCGGCGATGCAGTTCCTCGATCAGTTCGGAAACGTCGGCAAGCGGCGGGGGCAGGATGATGCCGTCGAGATGTGTCTCATCGATCAGCGCGCGGACATCGTCGATCAGCCGCGGCGAATGGATGTCGCAGGGCTGGAAGATCAGGCGGAAGTCGTTCTCGAGGCAGCATTTGCGCGCGCCGGCGAGCAGCTCGAAGACATAATAGGCATTCTCGTTGTCGTAGAGCAGCGCGATCTGGAACGAGCGCTTGCCCGCGAGCGCGCGCGCCGCGGCGCTGGGGCGAAAGCCGAGCTGCTCGATCGCGGCCTCGACCTTGAGGCGCGTTTCCTCGCGAACATAGCGTTCCTTGTTGAGGACGCGCGAGACCGTCTTGATCGAGACTCCCGCCACCTCGGACACGTCGCGAATGGTGAGCCGCATTCCGTTCCAATCCCCCTCACAGCATTGTCACCGGCCTATGCCTTCGCTCAGCGAAATACAACGGTGCGGTTGCCGTTGGGCAGAATGCGCCGTTCGGCGTGCCAGGTCACCGCGCGCGCGAGCACGACGGTTTCGACGTCGCGGCCAGCGGCAACCATTTCCTCGGCGCTGGTGGCATGATCGACGCGGATCACCTCCTGCTCGATGATCGGGCCTTCGTCGAGGTCCGAGGTAACGTAGTGCGCGGTGGCGCCGATCAGCTTCACGCCGCGCGCATGCGCCTGGTGATAGGGCCTGGCGCCCTTGAAGCCGGGGAGGAAGCTGTGATGGATGTTGATCGCGCGACCCGCGAGCCTTGCGCAGAGATCGTCGGAGAGCACCTGCATGTAGCGCGCGAGCACGAGCAACTCGCCGCGCTCGCGTTGGAAAAGGTCGAGCAGCTGCGCCTCGGCTTCGGGCTTGGTCCCGGCGGTGACGGGGACGTGGTGGAAGGGGATGCCACGTGCGGCGGCGAGTCCGGCGAAATCACCGTGGTTGGAGACGATCGCGGCAATGTCGATCGGCAGCGCGCCGATCTCGTGGCGGTAGAGCAGGTCGTTGAGGCAATGGCCGAAGCGCGACACCATGATGATCGTGCGCGGGCGATAGGATGCGTCGCTGATCTGCCAGTCCATCGCATAGCGCTCTGCGACGGGTGCGAAGCGCGCGCGCAGCGTATCGCCCGAGACATCGCCCTCGCTCGCAAAGAGCATGCGCAGGAAGAAGCGGCCGCTTTCGAGGTCGTCATATTGCGCGGATTCGAGGATGTTGCAGTCCTGCCCCGCAAGGAAGCCCGCGACCGCAGCGACGATGCCGCGTGCATCGGGGCAGGAAAGCGTCAGGATATGGCGGTTGTCCACGGCATTTCCCGTCAGAAGGGGGCGGTCTCCGCGGTCGCGTAATGCGCCATTGCCATCGTGGTCAACTGCGCGTTGACCCGAATACAGCTCGGGAAGACGCTGGCGTCAGTGACCATGACGTTGGTCGTGCCGTGGACGCGGAAATCCATGCCGATCACGCTGGTGTCAGGATCCTTGCCGACCGCGTTTCCGCCCTGCGGGTGGGAGCTGGAGAGTGTGACATCGTCGGCCTCACGGATATTGTTCTCGAAGAAGGCGTCGATATCACCCCAATGCATCCCGGCGCGGAGCGCGTGACCGCGCGCCAGCGCGGGATAGACCTCCTCGGCACCCGCTGCGAAATGGACCTTGGCGAGCGTCGCGAGCGCGCGTCGGAGCAGCGGTAGCTCGACATCGTCGCGCAGCTTGAAGCTCAGCTTGCCGCCCTTCATCTGGCCGCAGCGATCGGCGGGAAAGAGGATGCCCGCCGAGGCGAGGCGGTTGTAATTGTGCATGCGATCGAAATGCGCCCCGAACCAGCCGGGCACGAGCGTCGCCATGCTCATCGGCGGCTGGAAATGCGATTCGAGCAGGAAGTCGCCCTGGTCGACATAGCTCGTCATCTGGTCCTCGTTCCAGGCGTTGACCGCTGTGCCCTGAGGCATCAGCGCGACGACGGGGCAGGCGATGTTGAGCGAAATGCCCTTGCCGCTGCCCTCGATCCCGCTTGCGTTGAGCAGCCGGCTCGACGCCATGGTGCCTGCGGCGACGACGATGCCACGGCTGGCGCGGATGACATGACGACGCCCGTCAGTGAGGCGGAGCTCGACCCCGCCGGCAACGCGCTTGCCGTTGGGGAGGTCGGACTTCCACCGGATCCGCGTGACCTCGGCATCGGCCAGAATGCGCGCCTTGTGCTTCACCGCCTCGCGCAGCCGCGACTGCGGCATGGCGTTCTTGCGGCCATAGGCGCAGCCGGTGTTGCAATAGCCGCAATAGACGCAGGCATTGCCCGGATCGCCCCAGTTCTTGTGGAACCAGTCGGCGGGCGCGACGCGGTCGCGTTCGAGGCCGGTAGCCGCGGCATAGGCAGCCCAGCCCTTCATCAAATGGGGCCCGTTGTTGCGGCCCGAAAGCGGCGCGGCGGGGGAGACGCCGAGCGCCTTCTCGACCGCCTGATACGACGCGTCGAGCCGCGTCGCATCGATCGGCGCACCGAGCGCGTGCCAGGTCGCGAGCACATCGTCAGCAAGGGGGTGGCTGCGCCCCTCCTCCTTCATGCGCAGGCAGACGCCGTTGTTGATCACGGTCGATCCGCCGACGCAGCGTCCCTGGAACAGGATGATGTCGCGGTCGCGCGTGGTCTGGATCGCGCCGTCGACGAACAGCCGCGCTGCCATGCGCTTTTCCTCGTGCGTGATGCGCGAGGTAGGATAATGCGGTCCCGCCTCGATGATCAGCACGCGATAACCCTGTTTCGCGAGTTCGGCCGCGGCGGTGCCGCCGCCCGCGCCCGAGCCGATGACGATCACTTCTTCCTCGTCGGGCAGCGCGTCGTGCCCGACAAAGGCCTCGTGCGTCAGGTCGTGCCCGGTGCGAATCTCGAGCTTCTGTTCGCCCGAAATGGTGCGATCGCGATGCGCGGGCAGCGTGAAGCCGATCGCCTGGAAGATCGGGTTGTCGGCATTGTCTTCCTGGGTATTGCCCTGCCAATGCCCGTAATAGCCGGCATAGATGATCCCGCGCAGCCGCGCGAAATCCTGCATCAGATCATTTTTCGACCGTTCGAGCCGCTTGCGCATACGGCGTACGCGCGTCTCGGCGCTGCCCCAGATGAAGAAGGGGCCGCCGAGCAGCAGCCCGAGGAGCAATACGGTCAGCCCGATCTCGCGCGGTTTCTTGCCCGTGATGTTGCCGAACAGATCCTGCAGATTGTCGACCACCTGGTACGGGGCGATCGCCATGGACCGACCGTGGAACAGCGCCTCGGTCATCTTGCGCAGAATCAGCGCCTGAATATGGTTGAACGGACGTCGCATACATTTCCCCCGATGCTGCGACCCATCGGCATTTTTTCATGCTTTCCCGGCACATAGCACGAAACCCGTGATGCGCAAAAGCGCTGAGGGATACTGCGCCGGAATGGCGGGAAAGCTCAGCCCGGCGCGTCCGCGAGGCCCGGGGTGAAGGCGGCGCCTTCGGGCACCGTCGCGCTCGACGGCTTCAGCGCGTCGCCGATCGGCTCGGCGCGGCCGCCGAGCCATTCCGCGAGGAAATTCTCGGCGATGGCGTTGAAGGCGATGTTGTTCTCGGGTCGCGCGAAGCCGTGGCCTTCGTCGGGGAAGAGCACATAGGTAACCGGGATCCCCCTGGCCTTCATCGCGGCGACGATCTGATCCGATTCGGCCTGATTGACGCGCGGGTCGTTGGCGCCCTGGCCGATCAGCAGCGGCCGGACGATGCGGTCTGCCTGGTAGAGCGGAGAGCGTTGCTTGATGAGCGCAAGCCCCTCGGGCGTGGTAGGGTTGCCCATGCGCTGGTGGAACTGCTCGCGCGCCGCTTCCCAATAGGGCGGGATCGTCTCGAGGAGCGTCTCGAGATTGGATGGGCCGACGATATCGACGCCACAGGCGAAGATATCGGGGGTGAAGGTGAGTCCGACGAGCGTCGCATAGCCGCCATAGGAACCGCCCATGATCGCGATCTTGGCCCTGTCGGCGATACCCTCGGCCACGGCCCAGTCGACCGCGTCGATCAGGTCGTCGTGCATCTTCGCGCCCCATTCGAGATCGGCGGCCGAGATGAAGCTCTTGCCGAAGCCTGTCGAGCCGCGGAAATTGACGGCAAGAACCGCATAGCCCCGATTGGCGAGCCACTGGTGATAGGGATTGAACGCGAAACTGTCGCGCGCCCAGGGACCGCCATGGACGAGCAGCACCATCGGCACCGGCGCATCGGTGCGGCCATCGCCATCCGCGTCGCTGCCGGGCGGAAGCGAGAGATAGGCGGTCATCATCAGTCCGTCGCGCGCCGCGATCTCGCGCGCGTGCATCGGGACGAGCGGCGCGTCGGCAAGCTCTGGGCGCGAGACATAGAGCTCGGTGAGCGTGCGCGCGCCGCGGTCATAGAGATAGACGACGGGCACGGCGCTGACGGGATCGTGCGCGACGGTCCATTTGTCGTCGGCCTCGGTGCGCGAGGTCACCGCGATCTCACCGGGCAGCTGTTGTCTGAGGAAGGCCAGATCCTCGCCGATCGCGGGATCGATCGCATGCCATTCGGTGGTGAGGTAATTGGCGGCCCATGCCTCGACCACGCCCGTCATCGGGTTGGTCAGCACCGCACTGATGTCGGCCTGGTCGTGCGCCGCGATTACCCGGCTTTCACCCGAGTCGACATCCTGCGCGACGAGCGCCGCGGTGTCCCGTCCGCGGCTGTCGAGCCAGTAGAGCGTGCTGCCGTCGGCGGTGAAGCCCGCGGGCTGGGTGGTGAGCGCATCCTCGAGCGTGGTGGACGCGAAGGGTTCTTCCTCGATCACATTGTCGATCACGCGGTGGAAGTCATAGCCGCCCGCGGCATTGGGGGTGAGCGCCATGCGCAGCGTCAGCGTGTCGTCGGCGAGGAAGCCGGCGACGCCATCGCCGTGAATCATCATGGTGAGCGCGCCCGAATTGAGGTCGAGGCTGTGGACGTCGTGCCAGTGCGGATCGCGGTTGTTGAGCCCGATCAGGATGCGGTCCTTGATCGTGTGCGAGGTGCCGACGAGCATGACGCGCGTATTCTCGAAGGGCGTGAGATTCGTCTCCCCGCCGCTTGCGACATCGACGCCGTAGAGCAGGAAATTCTCGTCGCCGCCCTTGTCCTGGATATAGAGCACCGAGCGGCTGTCGGGCGCCCAGAAATGCTCGCGGATGGGGCGCACCGTCTCGCGCGTGACGGCGCGGGCATCATCGAGCCTGCCAGCCGGCGCGATCCACACATTGAGTACGCCGTCCAGCGGCGCGATCCAGCTCAGCCATTTGCCGTCTGGGCTGAGCGTCCCCGCCATCCGGCTCGGATTGCCGAACAGCCGGCTGCGTTCGATGAGCGGGGCGGCGGCCGCTCCGGCAGCGGCGGGGGCGGGCGGGGTGATCGTTGCCATAAGGGGCCAGATAGGCGCACGCGCGACTGGAGCAAGTGGTATGCGCCGGCCAACGTGGGAATGGCGGGAAAGTCGTGGGGAGCTGCCTTTCACCCCTCCCTTTCAAGGGAGGGAACGG
>NZ_JBYSXE010000110.1:0-1961 GCF_058781925.1 Sphingobium sp. FW306-1B-F04DB
CCACGGAGTTTGGGTCAGCAACCGCACTCTGCCACAGCGCCAGCCGCTATCCACCTCTCGCCATGGGATCTTTCAGGAGGTTGTTCATCCGGCCTGATCGGTTGAGGGGGAAGCGCTATGCGTTTCCGCTGAAAGCGTGAATCAGGCTCTATTAAAAGAGTTGGGACCTTGATTCCACGTTTCAGGCTGAGTCAGCCCGAAACGATCAAGGTCTAGGCGGGGACGGGCTTGCGCTGGATGACGAGCCGCAGCAGCTCGTCGAGCGTCGGCCGCGCGAACAGGAACAGCAGCGCGGCATAGGACAGTGCCCCCAACGTAACGAGCGCGAGCAGGTGCACCGCGGGCGACAGCGGCGGCAGCACCGAATCCGCGCCGCGGCAGATCAGTGCCATTGCGCCCGCGGCGAACAGGCCCGGAGCGACCGCCCGCGCGAGTTGCGTCCAGTGCGCGCCGATGACCGGCAGCGCGATCGCGCACCCGCCGGCCATCACCAGCGGGAAGCCCGCCAGCCACGCCCATGCCAGCCCCTCGACGCCGAAGCGCACGCCGATCGCGAAGGCGATGACCATCACCAGCGCGCCGAGCGCCGAAATGCGCGCGGTGGTGCCCGGCTGCCCCTTGGCGTTGAGCGCGGGCGCGAGCAGGACGTGGACCGTCATGAAGGGCATGACGAAGGCGAGGATCTCCACGAGCGGGACGATGTCGATCCATTTGCGCCCGAACAGCACGAGCACCGCGGGTTCGGCGGCCACCGCGAGCCCGAAATAGATGGGCAGCGCGGCGAGCAGGACGATCCTTACTGCCTTGAGGAAGGAGTGCGCGAATCCGCTCGCGTCATTCTGCAGCCGCGAATAGGCAGGAAAGGCGACCTCGTTGAGCGGCGGGACGAACTTGTTGACGAAGATCTGCGTCAGGAACAGTGCCTCGGCATAAAGCCCCAGCGTGTGCGGATCGAAATACCGGCCGCCGATGAACACATCGACCTGGTTCTGGATCGTCCAGAACAGGTTGGAGACGATCAGCGCGCCGCCGAAGCCGAACATTGCGCCCGTGCCGCGAAAGTCGAAGCTGGGCCGCACCAGCACCCGCGATGCGAGCGTGAGCGAGATCGCACGCGTATAGAAAAGTGCGAGGGGCGCGAAGACCAGCGTCCAGACACCCAGACCGGAGAGCGCGCAGGCGAGCGCGGTCAGGGCGCCCGCGCAGGCCGCGGCGAGGTTCGCCTTGGCCTGTGCGCGAAAATCCAGTGTGCGACTGAGCAGCGCATCGGGGATCGCGATGAAAGGGGTGGCCAGATAGAGCAGCGCCTGGACACGCAGCAGCGCCGCGATTTCGGGCTGGCGGTAATAGGCCGCGACAAGGCCCGCGGTCGCGAGCTGGAGAATCGCCAGACCGCCATTCAGCAACAGCAGCATGCCGAAGGCCTGCCTGATTCGATTCCTCTCCAACGATTCGGCCTGGACGAGCGCGCTCGCGAATCCGTAGCCGTTCATGAAGCTGAACAGCACGAGGACTACCTGGGTCATCGCAAAAAGCCCGTAATCCTGCGGGTTCAGGATACGAATGACCGCCAGGGTCGAGCCCCACATGACGATCTGCGCGACGATCTGGCTGCCCGAGCGCCAGAACACCGCACGCCGTACCCGGCTCGACAGCATTTCCCCTTCATCGATCAAATGTCACACTCCAGTCGTAACGTCATTTCCGCAGAAATCGCGGTTTTCTGCGAGTTTTACCGCGTCATGCAATCTCCTTGTCCCCCTTGTGAAACAAAATTGCAAAAAGGCGGTTGACGCTCAAACTACCCCTCCATATATGCCCTTTCACCGCGGCGCTGAGCCACCTGGCCGGCGCGGTGGTCGCTAAAATGACGGATGCGCGATACCCCCGGTAAGATGGGGAGGATCGAGCGTCCCCGTTTTTGGCTCTTTGACATTGTAGGTTTGATGAAGGGACATGTG
>NZ_JBYSXE010000111.1:0-1954 GCF_058781925.1 Sphingobium sp. FW306-1B-F04DB
GACCCGCCATCATGAATGCCCCTGCCTATCCAACAACGGCATATACAATGATACTTACTTCAGTTCCAGATGACTAGTGGGCGTGGACAAATTCAAGCAGCAAAGCAGGGTCCGGTTTCAAGCATCATCCTAAGGGATCAGCGCGACCGATTTGCCGTGGTTAGCAGACATTAGCACGTCTGCGCAGCGCCTAACGTCCCGTCGCGGCCCCGGATGGTGATGCGATCGTGATGTCGCGTCCCTTGGCAGACGCGGCAGCGGACGGCCAACCGGGGAAAGGCCTCAACCTAGTCGCCTCATATGCGGTAAATTGTTGGGCAACCCAATCGATGAATAACCGCACTCGTGGCGAAAGCTGCCGATTAGACGCGTAGACAACGGACACGGGAGCCGACGGAACGGGGTAATCTGCCAGAACCCGCACCAGGCTGCCTTCTTCCAGATCCCGCGCGATATGAAAGACCGGCATCTGCGCAAGACCAAGGCCGAGCAACACTGCCTGTCGAAGGCTTTCGCAGCCAGTGACAGATAGAGGACCGGCTATGGGAATTTTACGTTCGCGCCGGCCATCGACAAATTCGAAGTGCTGCCCTGCGCCAGTCGTGATGTATCTCCAAACAACCGCATGATGACTTAACAGGTCGTCCAAGCTTTCCGGCCGTCCGAACTTCTCAACGTACATCGGGGATGCCACGGTGATGCATTCAAGCGTCGCCACTCGCCTGGCAACGAGATCGCTGTCCGGCAAGGGGCCGTAGCGGAGAGTGCAGTCGACGCCCTCCTCGATCACATCGATCCAACGCTCTCCCTCACTCATCGAAATTGTGATCCGTGGATGGTCGGCCAGGAACTGGGGAATCGCCGGCATGAGGAAGTGGCGCGCAAGAGTGCCTAGCAGATCAATACGTAGCCGACCCCTTGGATCGGCCCCGCAGAACACATCCTCCGCATCCTCGACATCAGCAAGGATCGCGAGGCAGCGTTCATAATAGGCTTCGCCATCGAGCGTCGGTCGGACCGTACGTGTCGTGCGCTGCAACAGACGCACGCCCAGTCGATCCTCCAGCTGCTTGATCACTTGCGTTGCCGTCGAGCGCGGAATCTCGAGATCGCGAGCAGCCTTGGTGAAGCTGCGGCGGTCAACCACTCGTGCAAACAGCTGCATTGCGTCGAGCCGGTCCATAGCCCCTATTGTTCGATCAAATAGAACAGTGTTCCTGCATTTTGGCTGATTATCTTTGCTCTCCAATACTGCATTTGGCCCGCACCGCGCCAGCGGATTCACGACCAAAAAAGGAGACGACATGATCCCACGATTGAACATCTTTCAGACAGCGCCGGAGGGTTCGAAGGCAATGCTCGCTGTCGAAGCTGCCACGGAGAAAAGCGGCCTCGAGCATGGTCTGCTCGAGCTGGTTCGGCTGCGAGCTTCGCAGATCAATGGCTGCGCCTACTGCATCTACATGCACGTCAAGGACGCAACCTCAAAAGGCGAGACCGACTTGCGCATTCATCTGCTCGATGGCTGGCGAGACTCCCCGCTGTTCACGGATCGGGAGCGGGCCGCCCTGAACTGGACCGAGTCCCTGACCCGCATTTCCAAGACCCACGCGCCGGATAGTGACTATGCAATGTTGAAGGCGCAGTTCAACGAGACCGAGATCGCTTATCTCACCCTGCTAATCGGCTCGATCAACTTGTGGAATCGGGTCCAGATCGGTCTTCGGTGGATTCATCCCATCGAGGAGTCGGCGACGGCTGCCGCCTGAGTTGGCGGTTGCGGGGTGCGCCAGCCCCTCCCGCGTGCATCCCGCAACCCCATTTTTCAATGTGCGTCGGCGACACGCACCCGATCGACCGCCCGTGCCTAATGACCACAATGGGTCCAGACTGTGTAAAAACGTGCTGATGTGCTAATCTCCATTGCGATGATGGGGGGCGCAGATGGGGCGTT
>NZ_JBYSXE010000112.1:0-1734 GCF_058781925.1 Sphingobium sp. FW306-1B-F04DB
TCTCCCCGCCCAAAGCCTATGATTACCACGCTATCTCACGCCCCCGCGAACCTCCCGCGAAGCGGGTTCGTGCATGTGGGCGCGAGCAGTCGCAACCGTTGACGGTGCACATCGGGGGCAGATTTTGCCGTCATCGGCCGAGGAAGCTGCCTGTCCGGACACGACGACATTGCGGACATTAGCGAAGCGAGTAGTCTGCAGCCTCCCGCCTAAGGAAGAGCTGCATGGCCGACGACGAAGCACACCGTATCACGGCCACATCTACTATTCCGTTGAACAACGTCCCGCTGCGGAGGCCTTGCGCGATCAATTCGTCCGCCAGGCCGACAATCCAAAGGAGCCAACTATCCTTTTCGTCGGCAGAATGATGGACACCGGCGTCGGGCCCCACCCGATGGCTCAATACGAAATCCATTTCCTCAAGCGTTCGTTTGAGGACGTCCTTTCGGAGATCAAGGCGTCCGGTTTGAGTGCACTCGTCCATCCGTTGACGGATGACGATCTGGCGGACCACACCACCTTGGGCCACTGGATTGGAGAGCCCCTAGATCTCGACCTGACAGTCCTCGATCCACCCGGACGAAACCAAGGCGTTCCGCGCTTTGGAAAGACTGACTTCTAAGCCAACACTAGCCGCATCAGGGTGTCCGCTTTTCACGACTGACAAACGCCTTTCCAACGTCGGAAATGTCGGCGTCAGCGGCCACGCCCGCTCCGGTTGCGCCAGTGGCGGCTTTCCACGACAGCGCGCGAAAAGCCGCCTGTCGGGTCACGCTGTCATTGCTGCCGTTCGTGCGCGGTCGTACCGCGCCGGAAAGCAAACGCTGGAGAGACTATCTTGACCGGCATCCGCATCTACGGGACGAAGACCGTTCAACGGCTTCTCACCAGAAGGTTTTCACGTAGATCCTGTCAGTTCGTTCGATTATAGACCCGCTTATAGACAATCGGCGTAGAGAGCAGTGGGCTGATGATGGTGGTATGCTCCACCAAATCCTGGCCGACACTACGATACGTTGTGGTCCGCTCGCTGTCGTCGCCACGGAATGTTAGGGAGATGGCTTCACCATCAGCTTTTGCCGACACATCGAAAACAAGCTCTTCAATGAGCTTCCACTTGATCGGCTCTTCGCCTATCCAAACGACGATAGGTGTTTTGGCATCATACGCGATCCCGACTCGACCTCCTGCGATGGAGATTCTAATTCTATTTACCGCAATGGACTTGCGGAGCCTCATGCGAGCGAGAGGGCGCTTGGCGTTGGAAAGGTCGGCGATAGCGCTGTCGATCGCTTGAAAGGCGTTGTCACTCCGCGCCTCGTCCAGAACATAGATGCCTGCAACCACACCTTGCACCGGGCTTGCGGAGCCTGAGGTAGAGCTCAAGATGGCAACTCCGATCGCCGCCGACAAAGTCCAATGACGCATCACGCGCTCCTCAAATTCCGCTGCTCGCCGGTACGGGTGTAGCGACGATCCGGATTAGCGCATAGGTGATGCCTTAGTTGTCGGATCGAGGGACTTCCTCCCGTTTGTAGACGCACGGACTGGCGAAGGGCTGGCCGTATCAGAGGCCGCTAATTCGATCTGAAAACTCGAAAGCGGACCAGCCGCTCTCCCAACAAGGCCGACGTTCGTGCGCCTCTGGTCGCCGCCTGAAACCGGTCATCGTTCTCAATCTGAACGGACGGCTGCAATTGGGAACGGATGATGACCCCACAAACGTCCGAAATG
>NZ_JBYSXE010000113.1:0-1695 GCF_058781925.1 Sphingobium sp. FW306-1B-F04DB
GGTCACCCTCCTGCATTGAAGCGTTCGCGACTTCGTACCATCCAGGAGGGTGACTACATCAATTACGCGGTGTCCGGTTTTGTCGTAGGCATGCGAAGTCGCTAGCGTCCGAAAAGTCGTGGGAAGCGGACACCCAGAATACGCTAATCCGCGACTTCACATGGAACGCATGGCCCATTTATAGAAGCCCAGCCCGATGACTACCGTTATCATGATAGCGAAGCGTAAGAGACCAATTCGCCAATCGTCATCAAGCAGTTCTACCCCTTCGGGCAGTTGATCGGCGCCATCAACCCAATCTTGTTGAAAATCGTACTTCCAAAATAGGAAAGCAATGAGGCCGCTGGGTATCCCCGCCAACGGGCCATAAAAGGATTGGTCAGTCGGCAAACCGAAGACCAAAACAAGAGACGTGAGGACGTAGGCGAGCCCAGCTGTCCAAAGCGCACGCCTTGTCGGTTTGGACTTAAGTGCGACGAAGTAGTGAAGCACAAAGCTTGTGAACGCGATGAGAAGGAGTGGCCCGCAGATCGCGACGATTAAAAACAGAACCGTGCTGTTCATTCCATCCTCCCGCGATGCTCACGCGCAGCTTGTGACGGTAACATCGAACAGCTTGCCTCCCCCAACAGAACGGTATCGATACACTAAGCGTCCGCCAGATTGGACGAGGCGCTTCGCGGCTGCGTTGGCGCAAGCGCTTGCGTTCACACTCTCTTCCATCTTGTCACGGATCCCAACGACCTTGTTGTTGGGAACGTCGACCAAAAGCTTGTGGTTGAAAATGAGCTGATGCCCGCTTGCCTCGGCGCCGACGAGCTGCGTGAACTCGTCCAGCTTGAGCGGCGCTCCCCGATTTACCTGCCGTGCGCTACTGGCGATTGCTAGCCCCAGCTGATCATTGGATGAATTGCCAACGACAACCTCCTCCCCCGTCACGACACCGGCCTCCACCAATTCATCATAGCTTGGATACCACATATCCGACGGGGGAGTGGCCATCACACGGGATATGAATGACGCACTCATGCCCGCTGCGGTGTAAAGCTTCGTGTTGTCCCGAACGATGATGTTGCGTTGTTCGCCCGTTAGGCCGGGGAAGTCGGGTTGATGGAAGCCAACCCTTGCAAGGCGCTCGGCGAAACGCTCTCGACCGGCAAGCAGGATCAGTGTGCAGGCGGATTCGCACCGCTTGTTTACTCGCGTATCGAGACCGCGCTGACGGACATATTCGGCCATCTGCTGGGCCTCGAAGATCCTGCCGCCAAGAGATTCTAGATGGATGGTCTTGAGATTCGGCGCCTTTTCGGCGGCCTCACGTAAAAGATCCGCGGTGCCCTGCGTAATCAGCCCGCTTAACTTAATATCTTCTTCGCCTACCCGTTGGATGTCCGCCATCGTCCCCATCGGGTCTCGGCCCAGTGCAAGCTGTCCAAATTCAAGCGCTTGCAACCCATAATTCTTGGCTTGGGCGAACGAGCCCAATACGCCGACGATGAGCAGGAATTTCGCGAAATTGGCCCAGCCGGCGCTTCCACCCCTAGGGTCCGGACCCATAAACAGGATTCCCAAAGCCGCTTGCATGTGATTCAGGCTCCTGGATTGCAGGAGTGTGGATTTGAGCGAGTTCTGGTTGAGTGAGGCGCAGTTTGAGCGGCTTCGGCCGCTGCTGCCGAACAAAGTGCGCGGTGTGGC
>NZ_JBYSXE010000114.1:0-1682 GCF_058781925.1 Sphingobium sp. FW306-1B-F04DB
ACCCGCCATCATGAATGCCCCTGCCTATCCAACAACGGCATATACAATGATACTTACTTCAGTTCCAGATGACTAGGTCTGCTCATCGTTTGGGCGGCGATCATATTTAAACTCAGTGGCAACCTGTGGATCGATGGCCCCCTGATGCTCGGCGGTTGCGTTGCCACCATTTTCACTGTTTGGTTTGTGCACCGCACTCAAAAATTTGCCGAACGAAATCCCGAATTGGCAATGTTGGAAGGTGCCGAACTTCTTGAATATCGAAAATTCGAAATGCAAGTTGCCGGACAACCTCCAGAAAAAAACCCTATACTGAGCGACGTGAAACCAGCCAAACAACTGTTAACTAGTAAAACGGATGCTGCGTAATGCGTAACGTATTTAGCATTGCGCTAAATTGCCGCACTCGATCGGTGCCAAATGATGCGATTGAGCGCGCCATGTCCGGTCTTGACTGGCTGCGATATTCAGCCGACAATTACTTACTATCAACGCATTTGACCGCGGACAGAGTGTTTGAGCTCATAAAGCCGACACTTCACCCAGAAGACAATATTATCATATTGCGCGCCGACCTCGGCCATTACCGCGGATGGGCGTCACAGCTGGTCGTGAATTATCTTACTCGGCTCCAAGCTGAACAAACCGGCCCGAATGGTAGCTAGCTGGCAGATATTCGACAAACGACCGACTCGCCTTACAGCCTGCGACGGGCCCCAAGTCTTCGAGTCATCTTGCCCCGCCTTTCAAGCCCCCGCGCCGCACTGGGCTTGCCCGCCCCCCTTCTGATCGTCCAAAGGCATGTGCGTGACCGCCAGAATCGACATGGGAATGGATGGCGCCGGGAATCCGGTGCTGATGGATCTCGAGGAGCTCCTCGCGACGCGTCTGCTCGTGCAGGGCAATTCGGGGTCGGGCAAGTCGCATCTGTTGCGGCGGCTGCTCGAAGGCAGCGCCGGGCTGGTCCAGCAGGTGGTGATCGATCCCGAGGGCGATTTCGTCTCGTTGTCGGATGCCTTCGGGCACGTCGTGCTCGATGCGAGCGAGCATAGCGAGCATGAGATCAACCGCATCGCTGCGCGCATCCGCGAGCATCGCGCCTCGGTCGTGCTGAGCCTCGAGGGGCTCGATATCGACGCCCAGATGCGTTGCGCGGGCGGCTTTCTCAACGCACTGTTCGATGCGCCGCGTGACCACTGGTATCCCGCGCTCGTGGTGGTCGACGAGGCGCAGATGTTCGCGCCCGTCGCCGCGGGCGAATTTTCGGAGGAAGCGCGCCGTGCCTCGCTGGGCGCGATGACCAACCTGATGTGCCGCGGCCGCAAGCGCGGGCTCGCGGGGGTGATCGCCACGCAGCGCCTCGCCAAGCTCGCCAAGAACGTCGCCGCGGAGGCGTCCAACTTCCTGATGGGGCGCACCTTCCTCGACATCGACATGGCACGCGCCGCCGACCTGCTCGGCATGGAACGCCGCCAGGCCGAACAGATCCGCGACCTCGAACGCGGCCGGTTCCTTGCGCTCGGCCCCGCAGTATGCCGCCGGCCGATCGCGGTGAGGATCGGCGAGGTGAAGACCGGCGCGCGCGGCGGCACGCCCAAGCTGACCCCGCTGCCGACCGCGGCACCCGAGGATCTCGAAAGCCTGCTGTTCGCGGCGATCGAAGCGCCGCCCCCTCCCCCGCC
>NZ_JBYSXE010000115.1:0-1589 GCF_058781925.1 Sphingobium sp. FW306-1B-F04DB
AAGTCCGGCCCCGCTGAATAGCTTGAAGCACCCCCACCCCCATCCCCTCCCCTCAAGGGGAGGGGCTTGGATACGAGCCTCTCCCAACGCTCGGCGAGCTTTCTTGCCGATTGCGCGCGCTGACCGCGCTCGCCGTGCCAGCGGCGGAGGCGGAGTTCGAGATCGGCGTCATTGCCGCCGAGCCCGCGTTCGGACAGCAAGACCGCGGCCTGCGCGGCGAGCCGCCCCCAGCCCCGCGTCGACGCCTCGACGAGCATATGCGCGAGCCGCGGCGGAAGCGGCAGTTTCGCGATCGCCGCGCCGTGCGGCGTCGGGCGACCATCTTCGCCTAGCGCACCCAGCGTCATGAGCCGCTTGCGCGCCTCGGCGATCGCGGCGACGGGTGGAGGATCGATCCAGTTGAGCGTACGCGGGTCGGTTACGCCCCAGAGCGCGCAATCGAGCAGCAGCGGCGACAGGTCGGCTTCCAGTATCTCGGGTGGATCGAAGGGGGGTAGCCCGGCGGTCGCAGCCTCTTCCCACAATCGCCAGGCGACACCGGGCATCTGGCGCGCCGCGCGGCCCGCGCGCTGGGTGACCGAAGCCTGGCTGGCGCGCTCGGTGACGAGGCGCGTCACGCCCGCGGCGCGATCATAGCGCGGGCGGCGGGCGAGCCCCGAATCGACGACGACGCACACGCCGTCGAGCGTGAGGCTGGTCTCGGCGATGCTCGTCGCCAGCACGAGCTTGCGCTTGCCCGCAGGTGCTGCGGCGATCGCGGCGCGCTGCGCGGCGGGGTCGAGCGTGCCGTGGAGCCGGTGCAGGTCGATATCGGCGGGAAGTCCCGCGAGCCGTTCGGCGGTGCGCTCGATCTCGGCGACACCGGGGAGGAAGGCGAGCACTCCGCCCTGCTCCTCGGCGAGCGCGCGGCGGATGGCAGCGGCCATCTTGTCCTCGATCCGCGCCTCGGCACGGCGACCGATATGGCGGAGCGTGAGCGGATGGCTGCGCCCCTCGCTCTCGATCACCCGCGCATCGCCCATCAGCCCGGAAAAGCGTGCACCGTCGAGCGTGGCGGACATCGCGACAAGGCGGAGGTCGGGCCTGAGCCCCGCCTGTGCGTCGAGCGCGAGCGCGAGGCCGAAATCGCTGTCGAGGCTGCGTTCGTGGACCTCATCGAACAGGACCGCGGAGACGCCCGCGAGTTCGGGATCGGCCTGGATGCGGTTGACGAAGATGCCCTCGGTGAGGACGAGCACGCGCGTCGCTGCGGACTGCCTGCTGTCCATCCGCGTCGCATAGCCGATCGTCCGGCCCACCGGCTCGCCCGCGAGCATCGCCATGCGCTCGGCCGCGGCGCGCGCGGCAAGGCGGCGCGGTGACAGCAGCAGGATCTGGCCGATGCACCAGCTTTGGTCGAGCAGCGCGGGAGCGACGGCTGTAGTCTTGCCCGCCCCGGGCGGGGCGACGAGAACGGCATTGGAACTGCCGTCGAGCGCCGCGAGGAGTTCGGGCAGGACGGCGTGGATGGGAAGCGTCATAAGCCCCTCCCTTTCAAGGGAGGGGTTGGGGTGAGTGCGAGCAAAGCGAGCCTCCAAGCATTGCCATGC
>NZ_JBYSXE010000116.1:0-1573 GCF_058781925.1 Sphingobium sp. FW306-1B-F04DB
CTCCTGCATTGAAGCGTTCGCGACTTCGTACCATCCAGGAGGGTGACTACATCAATTACGCGGTGTCCGGATTTTGGATCACTGCCAGACCCTCGAATGACCGAAAAGGGTCGTGTCCGGACCGTCCGGATTTCGAGTCCGCGATCGAGGCGAGGAATGTCTGAAAAGTCGTGATGGGGTGGACGCCCCCCGACGGCATCGATGTGCCAAAGTGGAGGTGTTGAACACCACTTGAGGGAGGCGTCCGTGTCGGAGATTACCACAATCGGTCTGGATATTGCCAAGCATGTTTTTCACGCACACGGTGCGGATGAACGGGGGCGTGCGATGTTCAGCAGGCGGATCTCTCGCGGGAAACTGCTTGATTTCTTTGCCGTGCAGCCGCGTTGCGTCGTGGCACTGGAGGCGTGCGGCGGAGCCCATCATTGGGCGCGCGAGCTTGAGCATCTCGGGCATGAGGTCCGGTTGATTGCCCCGGCCTATGTGAAGCCGTTTGTGAAGCGGCATAAGAATGATGCGGTCGATGCCGAGGCGATCTGCGAGGCGGCGCAGCGGCCCAACATGCGCTTCGTGGCGGTCAAGAGCGAGGAACAGCAGGCGTCAGGACTGGTGTTTCGAACGCGCGATCTCCTGGTGCGTCAACGCACGCAGCTGATCAATGCGATCCGTGGTCACCTGACCGAATATGGCTGGGTGGCGCCGAAGGGCCCCTCTCATGTCACCATGCTCGCCGATCTGCTCGAGGAGGAAGACATGGCCTCCTCGCTCCCCGAGGCGGCGCGGAGCATGTTCCGGCTGATGCTCGATCTGCTGGAGGAACTCGACGACCGGATCGGCGAGCTCGACAAGGAGATCGCGCGCCGGGCGCGTGAGGATGCCATAGCGCGCAGGCTGATGACGATCCCGGGTATCGGCCCGATCACGGCGACGGCGATCGCTGCATTGGCGCCGCCGGCCGAAACTTTTGCCAAGGGACGTGATTTCGCGGCCTGGCTGGGCCTGGCGCCGCTGCAGAAATCGACCGGCGGGAAGCAGAAACTGGGTGCGATCTCCAAAATGGGCGAGCGCACGCTCAGACGGTTGCTCATCATCGGCAGCAGCGCGGTCGTGCTCCAGGCGAGCAAGTGCGGCGCACCCAAGGGCTCATGGCTGGAGCAGATGCTGGCCCGCAAGCCGCGCATGCTGGTAACCGTCGCGCTGGCCAACAAGACAGCGCGGATCGTCTGGGCGCTGCTCGTCAAGCAAGAGAATTACAAGGCTCCGGTCGCAGCCATGGCGTGAGCCAGGCGGACCTGAGGTCGTCGGAGGCGTAGTCGGGCGAAGGAGGGTATGGCACAACAAGTCGGCGAGACGGGATCGGAAGAACCAGGGCTTTCCACCGTGCCAAGAGCACGCTGTCGTGATGTAGTTCCGGTCCGCGAACTCCCATACGGGCCCGCAGCTCCATCGCTGCATCAGAGGCCGGACAGATGGCAGCATCCGACTACGTGCCTGATTATCAAGCGACATCATGAAGTGGTCCGGGGGCGACATGCAAAACTGGTCCCCCCAGGGTTGTTAGGCACTCTCCAAA
>NZ_JBYSXE010000117.1:0-1540 GCF_058781925.1 Sphingobium sp. FW306-1B-F04DB
CCCGTCCCCTCCCCTGAAGGGGAGGGGTTCCAGTCTTTTCACACTTGCTCTAAGCAGCGCTCCACCTATGACCGAGAAACCCGAGACCCAGCGCGATTGGCGCGACACCGTCTTCCTGCCGAAGACCGATTTTCCCATGAAGGCGGGACTGGCCCAGAAGGAGCCGGCCATCCTCGAGCGCTGGGAAAAGATCGGGATTTACGGCCGGCTGCGCGAACAGCGCGCGGGTCGCGAGCGCTTCATCCTGCATGACGGCCCGCCCTACGCCAATGGCGACATCCATATGGGCCATGCGATGAACAAGGTGCTGAAGGACATCATCGTCCGCAGCCAGACCCTGCTCGGCAAGGACGCGCCCTATATCCCGGGCTGGGACTGCCACGGCCTTCCGATCGAATGGAAGATCGAGGAGGAGTATCGCAAGAAGAAGCTCAACAAGGACGAGGTTCCCGCGGCCGAGTTCCGCGCCGAGTGCCGCGCCTATGCCGAGAAATGGGTGCAGGTGCAGCGTGCGCAGTTCGAGCGGCTGGGCGTGATGGGCGACTGGGAAGACCCGTACCTCACCATGAAGTTCGAGGCCGAGGCCGCGATCGTGAAAGAGCTGCTGAAGTTCGCGGAGAGCGGCCAGCTCTATCGCGGCGCAAAGCCCGTGATGTGGTCCCCCGTCGAGAAGACCGCGCTCGCCGAGGCCGAGGTCGAATATGAGGACATCACCTCGACCCAGATCGACGTCGCGTTCGAGATCGTCGAGAGCCCGATCCCCGAGCTGGTCGGCGCGCATGCGGTGATCTGGACGACCACGCCGTGGACGATTCCGGTGAACCAGGCTTTGGCTTACGGGCCGGAGGTTGAGTACGGCATCTATGACGTTGGCCTCGGTGCCAGCGGCGTAGGGAATGTCGATTTGGAAGCCGCCCAAGATCGACATCCGCTGGCCCATCTATTTGGTCGGAAGGTTTTGATCGCTGCCGATCTTGAAGAGGCCTTTTGCGACCGAATAGACAAGGCGTTGCGAACTATGTCGGACGGCGCCCAGCCCCGGATTGCGCTATTTCCCGCGGGCACTTTGACCGGCGCTCAACTCGCCGGCACCATCGCCCGCCACCCGATGCACGAGCTCGGCGGCTTTTTCGCGAAGCCCCGCCCCTTCCTGCCCGGCGATTTCGTCACCACCGATGCGGGCACGGGCCTCGTCCACATGTCGCCCGATCATGGCGAGGACGACTTCCTGCTCTGCAAGGCCTACGGCATCGATCCCGTCTTCGCGGTGACCGATGACGGGCGCTATCGCGAGGACTGGCTCTGGCTCGGCGGTCAGGGATCGGTCATCAACAACAAGTTCAACGCACCCGACGGCCCGATCTGCGAGGACCTGCGCGAAGCGGGCGCGCTGCTCGCGGCGTCGCAGGATTTCAACCACAGCTATCCGCACTCTTGGCGCTCCAAGGCGAAGATCATCTTCCGCTGCACCCCGCAATGGTTCATCCCGATGGACCGGCCGCAAAGCCCCTCCTCTTCAGGGGAGGGGTTGGGGTGGGGA
>NZ_JBYSXE010000118.1:0-1523 GCF_058781925.1 Sphingobium sp. FW306-1B-F04DB
GCTCACATGACGAGGACGTCGGTCAAGGTTTAAAATCGCGACGGCATTTGTCTTCTCCTTGATGTTTGGATCCAGGCTTGGCCCGATGCATGACTCGGCTCGAAGGTTCGAACCTGGTCCTGCTCACATTCGGTCGCCGTTGCGAACGGCTGCACCATTATCCCGCGTGCGGCGGGCACGGGCTCAGGAAGGCGAGACCAGTCTTTCAGGCGGCATTGAAGGCCAACAGACATCTCGGTTCGCTTCCTGGATCCACGGAGCTGATCGGGCTCCGGGGAAGTCGATTGGGTCAGGCGGCTTTCATCACGGCACCTTCGATGACCACGCCGGCGGCGACATATTTCCACAAAGCGATGAGGAGCTTGCGAGCGAGCGCCACGATCATCGGCTTTCTCAGACGGCCGCCATTGCGCTGCACGCGTTCCTGGAACCAGCGGGCGAGCGCCGAGTCGGGCTGGTGACGTAACCAGAGCCAGGCCAGCTCGACCATGGTCGTCCGCAGCCGGGGATTGCCGGCCTTGGAGACGCCTTGCTCGTGCCGGACGGATCCGCTCTGCCACGGTGTCGGCGCCAAACCCGCGTAAGCGGCGACCTGCCGTCGATTGTCGAAATGTCGGAACAGACCTTCCGAATACAGGATGGCGGCAAACTCGGGTCCGATGCCCTTGAGGTGCGTGAGCATCGCTGCCGGGGTGTCGGCGGCCTGTGCCGCGATCAGCGCATCGCGCTCCGCCTCGATGGCTTTGATCTGCTCGATGACCAGCTCGAGACGGTCGAGCTCGCGGTGGATCTGCGCCTCGATATGTCGTGCAATCGACCGTCCATCGCCGGTTCGCAGCTCCTCGAGCCGGTCGCGCCGGTCGCGCCGTATCGGCTCATAGCCGGTGATACCCTGCGCGAAGAGCAGGCCTTTGATCCGGTTGACGTGCCGCGTCCGCTCGATGACCAGGACCTTGCGTTCGCGGCAGATGCGGCGCCGATCCTCCTCTTCCACGCTTGGCGGCCGGACCATCGCACACACCCGCGGTTCGCCTCGCTTGTACGCCAGCAAGGCGCGCACCAGCGCTTCCCCGTCGATCTTGTCGGTCTTCGCTCGCCGCCGCCTGCGCGATGTCGCGATCGACGCAGGGTCAACAACATGGCTCTCGATCCCTTCGCGCTCGAGCACCCGGTGGATCCAGAAGCCGTCGAGACCCGCCTCCTGGATGACGATGAAGCCAAAATCCTGCCCGGTTCGCGCCTGCGCCTTGGCACGAAGCTGGGCAAAGCGGGCCATCAGACCGGCAACGTCGCCCGCGCGCACGACATGCTTCGACATCCGCTCGCCGGCACCCGGCGACAAGGACGTGATCAGCCATGTCGATTTACACAGTTCCATCGAAACGAAGATCGCGCCAAGATCAATACGGATAGCGGCAGGCGCATGGGGTCGATCAGCTGCAATATGCATGGTTGCCTCCACGGAGTTTGGGTCAGCAACCGCACTCTGCCACAGCGCCAGCCGCTATCCACCTCTCGCCATG
>NZ_JBYSXE010000119.1:0-1439 GCF_058781925.1 Sphingobium sp. FW306-1B-F04DB
CTAGCACTACTTTGGCAGAAATGTGATTGGTTCTGGCGAGAGACTGCCGCCGCAGTGAGGGCAACAGGTCGGAGGTGGACGCGAGAGGCGGTCAATGATGGCTTGCCGCACTGCTGGCAGACTTGGCTGAGGGGGCGGCCCGGCGACTCTTTTTTTTCCGCCCCGCTTGAGCAAGCCGGCGGTTTTGCAGGAAGGCGTAGGCCATTATTGTCATGAGCGCGTGGCGATGGAGTCCGGTCCAGGAGCGGCCTTCGAAGTGGTCGAGGCCGAGCTCTTCCTTGAGTTGCTGATGCGCCTGCTCACAGATCCAGCGTGCCTTGATCGCACCGGCCAGGTCCTTGCTCGGGGTGTCCGCAGGCAAGTTTGAGAGATAGTATTTCCGCTCGCCGTTCGAACGATGCTCGCCCACCAGCCAGACTTCCTCACCGGGCATGTGTTGCGCGCCTGCGGAACCGATGCGTTGCGGCGCTCCGTCGGCGATGCGCACGCGCATGGTGGCGAAGCGGGCAGTGAGCCGACCTTTTGTTCCCCGACGCCAACTCACCTGGCGCCATTTGGCGTCTTCCAGCATCGCATGAGCGGCGATCGACTTGCGGTCGGGCACGTGACGCAAGCGTGGTCGTCCGCGGACTGCCACGGGAAAGACCAATTGCACGTCAGCAGGGTAGACCTTCTGATGCCTGGGAATGCCGACCGCCCAGCGAAGATCGCGCGCGCTCAACGCCTGGCGGAAAGGAGCGGAAAGACCATAGCCCGCATCCGCCAACACGCAGCCGAAGCGCACCCCGGCAGCAATGACCCGGTCGATCTCCTCGATCGCCAACTCAGGCTTCGTCCTGGGCTGCCGGAATTGCTCGGGCACGCCCGCCTTGATCATCCGAGCCTCGTCGCTCGTCCAGCTTTCCGGCAGGAACAGCCGCAGGCTCAGCATGACCGGCACCTCCCCCGATGCCAGCGTCACCGATACGAGTGTTTGGCAGTTGGCGTTCTTGCCCAATGCCGAGGCGTACTGAGGGGCAACGCCGACCGACGCACGGCCCTTCTTCGGCAAAGCGGTATCGTCGATGATCAGCCAAGCTTTGTCGCCGCCGACGAGATCATCGGCCTGCCGCCACAATGTCGCTTCCAGCGGTGCGCTGTCCCAGACACCAGCGCCGATGAAATGGTGCAGCCGGTCATAGCTGACCTCGTCGGCGCGCGCTGCCATGGGCTGGATGCTCTTGCGATCTCCGGGACCAATCAATCCCGCGATATAGGCAGGGCACATCCGGCGCCGCGTCTTGTTACCGAGCCCCTTCAAAAACGGTTCGAGCCAACGCTCCAGATCGTTCTGCCAATCCGTATCCACAGCCAGCCTCCTTCACAGCTGGCTCCCCATGAATCACGCATTTCGCGCCAAGGGAATCCCAAAAATCACATTTCTGCCAAAGTAGTGCTAG